>CALRLJ020000254.1:0-5837 GCA_943368635.1 Sediminibacterium ginsengisoli
AGCGCCAAGGGCGTCGTCTTTATGACGCTGGAAGACGAAACCGGCATCGCCAACATCGTAGTGTGGCCGAAGGTGATGGAAAAATTCCGCAAGGAGGTGATGGGCGCGCGGCTGATCGAGGTACAGGGAACAATCCAGAGCAGCCCGGAGAAGGTGGTCCATCTGGTGGCCGAGCGGTTGTTCGACCGGTCTCATGACCTGATGAACCTCGCCAATGACGCACTCGGACGGAAGCATCCGATCCCTCCCGGCGCGGATCTGATCGAGCCGCTGCAAGAAGAACCGCAGTTGCAGCCGGACAGTCCTGTTCACAAGATACGCCATCCGCGCAATGTCCGTATCCTTCCGCGCTCGCGGGATTTTCACTGATGAAAGTTTCGTCGTTACTTCGTCGCTTGCGTTTCTCACAATGACGGAAGTACCCTCTAACGATCATCATCCACTCTGAATGCGCCATGCAGTCACCTCGCGACATCCTTTCCGATCTCTGGACCCTCGGCGGCGGCGCTTCGTCCGCACTCGATTCCGTCACCTTGACGGGAAGCGAGCCCGTACTGCCGTCGTCGTTTCGCGTCGGCGCAGCGTCACAGGTCACGATTGCGGCAGCGGGTCTTGCGGCTGCGGAAATCTGGAAAGCCCGTAGCGGTCAGGCGCAAGGCATTTCCGTCGATATGACCCATGCCGCGGTCGAGTGCCGCAGCGAGCGCTATCTGCGCGTCGATGACAAACCGCCGCCGCCGGCATGGGACGCCATCGCCGGTGTTTACAAAACTGGCGATGGCCGCTTCGTGCGCCTTCACACCAATTTTCCGCACCATCGCGACAACGTCTGCAAGGTTCTGAATTGCAAACCCGATCGCGATGACGTGCAACGTGCATTGATGCAATGGAAGGGCGAGGAGTTTGAGACCGCGGCCTATGCCGGGGACTGCGTCGTCGCGATGATGCGCTCCCATGACGAATGGCTCGTAACGTCTCAGGCGCAAGCGCTCGAACAATTGCCGCTGATTCAGATCGAGAAGATCGGCGAGGCTGCGCCAAGGCCATGGCCCAAGGGCGACCGCCCGCTGGCCGGATTGCGCGTGCTCGATCTGTCACGGGTCATTGCAGGCCCGGTCGCAGGCCGGACATGGGCCGCGCATGGCGCGGACGTCATGCTCATTTCGTCGCCGAACCTGCCGTCGATTCCATGGCTGGTGATCGATACCGGGCGCGGCAAGCTGACGACCTTTGCCAATCTCCAAACCGCGCAGGGCCAGGACACGTTGCGCGGCTTGCTGGCGTCGGCAGATATTTTCTCTCAGGGCTATCGCCCCCAATCCATCGCTGCGCTTGGGTTCTCGCCCGAAGATGCCGCAGGGATCAGTCCGGGCATCGTCTATGTCTCGTTGTGCGCCTACGGCCATGCCGGTCCATGGGCTGGTCGCCGCGGGTTCGATTCATTGGTGCAGGCCACGACCGGTTTCAATGATGCGGAAGGCAAAGCGGCTGGGGTCGCGGGTCCGAAGGAACTGCCGATGCAGATCCTCGATCACGCCACAGGATATCTGATGGCGTTCGGTGCGATGATGGCGCGGCTGCGTCAGGCCCGCGAGGGCGGAAGCTGGCATGTGAAGGTTTCGCTGGCGCAGACCGGGCGCTGGCTTCGGAATCTCGGTCGGCTGGAAAACGGTCTCGCCGCGCCGGACCTTACGGCGGGTGATGTTCTGCCGTTTATCGAGCAAAATCCCTCGGGTTTTGGTGCGCTGCGGGGTGTTCGTCACGCAGCCGTGATGTCGAAAACACCGGCATTTTGGCAACGTCCGGCGATGCCGCTTGGGTCATCCATAGCGGAGTGGCCATCACGGTCCTGACGTTAACTGAAAATAATGTCCATCCCGACGTTTTTAGATTGTCCCAAGCGGGGAAGTGGCACTATTAGCGGGCTCGCAAGCTAACCTCCGACGGAATCGCCACGTGACCGAGACCAGCCCCAAACTGAGTGCATTGGCGGCCCGATTTCAGGGCCTGACCCGTCAACGCCTTGCCGTGGGCGCCGGCGTTGCCGTCCTCGTTGGCGCCGCCGCATTCGCCCTGATGGGTGTTTCCGGTGCGCCAAAAGATCATTCCGACATATCGAGCCAGTCGCGGAAGGGTCTGCTGCGCTATACGCCGACAGCTGCGGAATGGGCCAGCCTGACCGTTCAGCCGGTGGTGGAACGGGCCTTCCGCGCAGAGCATGTCACCGAAGGCAAGATCGCTGTCGATGAGGACCGTTCCACGCCGGTGTTCTCGCCTTATGCAGGCCGCGTCACCAAGCTGTTGGCACGGCCCGGCGACAAGGTCACGCAGGGCCAATCGCTTTTCGTTATCGAGGCCGCGGACAATGTCCAGGCACAGAACGATTTCATCACGGCGTCGACCGCGCTGAACAAGGCGAAGTCGCAACTTGAACTCGCGCAAATTCAGGACAAGCGGGCTCACGATCTCTACGAGGGCAAGGCCGCGCCTCTCAAGGACTATCAGCAATCGCAAGCGGGATTGGTTACAGCGCAGAATGACATGCGCTCCGCTACCACGGCGCTGGAGGCCGCGCGCAGCCGCCTGCGCATTCTCGGCCTGACCGACGAGGCGATTGCCGCATTCCAGGACAAGGGGATCATCAATCGCGAGACGACGATCTTTTCGCCGATTGCCGGCACGGTGGTTCAGCGCAAGGTCGGTCCGGGACAGTACGTCAATGCGGGCGCGAGCGACCCTGTGTTTGTGGTCGGCGATCTGTCGACGGTCTGGTTGACGGCGTTTGTGCGCGAGACCGAAGCGCCCGCCATCGAGGTCGGGCAGGAAATCGCGTTTAGCGTTCTCGCGTTTCCGGGCCGCGCCTTTGATGCGCGTATCAATTATGTTTCAGCGGCGATTGATCCGGCCTCGCGCCGGCTGATGGTCCGCGCCACCATCGACAATCCCGGCGGTGCGCTGAAGCCCGAAATGTTCGCCAATGTCACGATATATTCTGCAGGCGATCGCGCCGCAGTCGGCGTGCCGAAGCAGGCCTTGATCTATGAGGGCGACCAGGTGCGGGTCTGGGTGGTGCGTGACGACAAGTCCATCGAGTTACGCCAGATCAAGGTTGGCCTCGCCAACGGCGATCTGGTCGAAGTGAAGAGTAATCTGTCCCCCGGCGAGCAGATCGTCACCAAGGGCAGCCTGTTCATCGACCGCGCAGCGTCTGGAAGCTAGTCCGGTCCGTGTCTTTCCCTGACGTCACACGCTCTCGCTGAAAGACCGGTCTCGATGGATCGTCTCGTTGCTCTCGCCGTCAACCGCCGCTTCCTCATGGTGGCGCTATTCGCCATCACGATGATTGGCGGCGTGATTGCTTTTCAGCAACTCAACATTGAAGCTTATCCCGATCCGACACCACCGATGGTCGACATCGTCACGCAGAGTCCCGGCCTGTCGGCCGAGGAGATTGAGCGTTACATCACCATCCCGATCGAGACCCAGGTCGCGGGCCTCAAGAACCTGCGCACCATCCGTACCATCTCGCTCTATGGTCTCTCGGATGTCAAACTTCAGTTCTCGTTCGATTACACTTATGAAGAAGCCTTGCAGCAGGTGCTCAATCGCCTGTCGCAGTTAAGCCCGCTGCCGGGCAATGTGCAGCCGCAGATTTCACCGCTCAGTCCCATCGGCGAAATTTTCCGGTACCGGCTGGTTGGTCCGCCGAATTACAGCGTGCTCGATCTGAAGACGTTGCAGGACTGGGTGCTGCAACGCCGCTTCCGCAGCGTGCCCGGTGTGATCGACGTCACAAGCTGGGGCGGCAAGACCAAAACCTACGAGCTTCAGGTCGATTTCAACAAGCTGGTTGCTTATGGGTTGACGCTGCCGCAGTTGTTGCAGGCGGTGGGCAACGCAAACATCAATGTCGGTGGCAACACCGTGAACATCGGCGCGCAGTCCGCCGTGGTGCGTGGTGTCGGTCTGATCCGCTCCATTGACGATCTCGCGACCACCATGATTTCGCAAAGCGGCGGGAACCCGGTGTTGGTGCGCGACGTCGCCAACGTCACGGTCGGAGAAAAGCCCCGTCTTGGTATCGCGGGCATGAACATGGACGACGATATCGTTCAGGGTATCGTGCTGATGCGCCGCGGCGAGCAAAGTTCACCGACGATCGCGCGCGTGGAGCAGTTGGTCACCTCGATCAACAAGTCCAGCATCCTGCCGCCCGGCGTGCGCATCGAGCGCATTTATGATCGCAAGGATCTGATCGACACCACCACGCACACGGTCCTGCACAATATGGTGGTCGGTATCCTCCTGATCGTGTTGTTGCAATGGCTGTTCCTCGGCAATCTCCGCAGTGCAGTGATTGTCGGCGCTACCATTCCGTTCGCGTTGTTCTTCGCCGTCATCATCATGGTGCTGCGCGGGGAATCGGCTAACCTCTTGTCAGTCGGCGCCATCGATTTCGGCCTGATCGTCGACGGCACGGTTATCATGGTGGAGGCGATCTTCCGCAGGTTGTCGCAAACCACGACGCTGTCTGCATCTGAAGAGCGCGCGATCTCGCCCGACACCATCATGGGCATGAAGACCCATGCCATTCTCAGCGCCGCTGCCGACGTCTCGCGCTCGATCTTCTTTGCGGCTGCGATCATCATCGCGGCATTCTTGCCTCTGTTTACACTGAGTGGCGTCGAAGGCCATATCTTCGGGCCGATGGCGAAAACTTACGCTTATGCGTTGGCAGGTGGATTGCTCGCGACCTTCACGATCACACCGGCGTTGAGCGCGATTATTCTTCCAGCGCACATCCAGGAGACTGAAACCCGCATCATGCAATGGCTTCACCGTGCCTACATGCCGTTGCTGCGGTGGGCGGTCGGTAACCGGCGGATTGTGATGGCGGTTGCCGGTGGGCTTGTCGTTCTCACATTCGTGGCGGTGCGGATGCTTGGACTCGAGTTTCTTCCGAAGCTGGAAGAGGGCAATTTGTGGATTCGCGCCACATTACCCCCGACTATCTCGCTGGAAGAGGGCAACACTTACGTCAACGAAATGCGCAAAGTCATTCGTGCGCGGCCTGAAGTGGAATCGGTGGTGTCGCAGCACGGGCGGCCCGATGACGGAACCGATGCCGCAGGGCTGTTCAATGCGGAATTCTTCGCACCTCTGAAGCCGGTCAGCGAATGGCCCGGCTCGCGTGACAAGGACGATCTGACGAGCGAATTGCTGGCGCAATTGCAGAAAAAATTTCCGGGCGTCGAGTTCAATTTCTCACAGTATCTGCAGGACAACGTGGCCGAAGCCGTGTCGGGGGTAAAGGGCGAGAACTCGATCAAGCTGTACGGCAACGATCTCGTCGAATTGACCAACACAGCGAACAAGATCAAGTCAGTGCTCTCCACCGTCAAGGGAGTGACCGATCTGTCGGTGTTCACCTCGTTGGGGCAGCCTACCATCCAGATCGACATCGACCGCGCGAGGGCAGCGCGTTACGGTCTGTCGCCCGGCGACATCAACGCGACCATCCGCGTCGCCATCGGCGGCGACAGCGCCGGCGATCTCTACGAGCCCGGCAGCGACCGTCATTTCCCGATCATCGTCCGTCTCGCGCCCGAATATCGGAAGAGCGCCGAGGCGATTCACAATTTACGGATCGGCGCGCAGGGGCCGAATGGAATCCAGCAGGTTCCTCTCTCCGAAGTGGCTTCAATCAAGCTTGTCTCGGGTGCGGCTTATATCTATCGCGAACAGCAGGAGCGTTACCTGCCGATCAAATTCTCGGTGCGTGAACGCGATCTCGGCGGCGCCATCAAGGAAGCTCAGGAAAAAGTTGCGGAGCAGGT
>CALRLJ020000255.1:0-5820 GCA_943368635.1 Sediminibacterium ginsengisoli
GCCTACGACGCGGCTGCGCAAAAACTTTCCGCCGCGCGCAACAAGTCCGCCGAAAAGCTCAACAAGGCGGTTAATTCCGAACTCGCGCCGCTCAAGCTGGACCGTGCGAAGTTTTCCACGCAGATCGAGAGCGACCCACAATCGCCGGGGCCGCAGGGCTTCGACCGCGTCGAATTCTGGGTGCAGACCAATCCGGGCACCAAGCCCGGTCCGCTGATGAAGGTGGCGTCCGGCGGCGAACTGTCGCGCTTCCTGCTGGCGCTGAAGGTCGTGCTGTCGGATCGTGGTTCTGCGCCGACGCTGGTGTTCGATGAAATAGACACGGGTGTGGGAGGGGCGGTGGCTGACGCGATCGGCGCGCGGCTGGCGCGGCTGGCCGAAAAGGTTCAGGTGATGGCTGTGACCCATGCGCCGCAGGTGGCGGCGCGCGCGGACCAGCATCTCTTGATTTCCAAGGATGCGCTCGACAAGGGCAAGCGCGTTGCGACGCGGGTGGCGACACTGGCCAAGGATCACCGCCGCGAGGAAATCGCGCGGATGCTGGCGGGCGCGGAGATTACCGCCGAGGCGCGCGCGGCGGCGGAGCGGTTGCTTAAAGCTGCGACGGCGTGAGTTTGCTGTCATGGCAGTGAAACCGAAGAAAACCCCCGTCGCCGTCGAGAAGCTGACCGAGACTCAAGCCAAGGTCGAACTGGTGCGTCTCGCGTTAGAGATCGAGCGGCATAACGAGGCGTATTACACCGAGGACGCGCCGAAAATTTCGGACGCGGACTATGACCAGCTGCGCCAGCGCAGCGACGCCATCGAGGCACGGTTTCCCGGGTTGGTCACGCGGGATTCGCCGTCGCAAAAAGTCGGCGCTGCGCCGTCGGGCCGCTTTGCCAAGGTGCCGCATAGCGTTCCGATGCTGTCGCTCGGCAACGCGTTCAGCGACGAGGACGTCACCGACTTTGTCGATCGGGTGCGGCGTTTTCTGAAACTCGGCGAGGACGAGATTCCCGCCATCGTTGCCGAGCCGAAGATCGACGGGCTGTCGCTGTCGCTGCGTTATGAGAATGGCGAGTTGGTGCGCGGGGCCACGCGCGGCGACGGTTTCACCGGCGAAGATGTCACCGCGAACGTGAAAACCATCTCCGACATTCCGCACAAGCTCAAGGGCCGCAACATTCCCGACGTTTGCGAGGTGCGTGGCGAAGTCTACATTCTGGGGCGCGATTTCATCGGCTTCAACAAGCGCGCGGAGAAGGAAGGTATCCAGCTCGCTGCCAATCCGCGTAATTTTGCTGCCGGTTCGCTGCGTCAGAAGGATGCGTCGATCACCGCGTCCCGCCCGCTGAAATTCTTCGCCTACACATGGGGCGAGATGAGCGCGATGCCGGCGAAGACGCAATCCGGGATGATCGAATGGCTGGCTAAAATTGGATTCCCCACCAATCCGCTGATTACGCTGTGCGAAGACGTCGCCGGGCTGTTGAAGTTCTATCGCAAGATCGAAACCAAACGCGCATCGCTCGGCTATGACATCGACGGCGTGGTCTACAAAGTGGATCGGCTTGATTGGCAGGAGAGGCTTGGCTTCGTCTCGCGTAGCCCGCGCTGGGCCATCGCGCACAAGTTCGCTGCCGAGCAAGTCACCACGGCTCTCAAAGGCATCGAGATTCAGGTCGGGCGCACGGGCGCGCTGACGCCAGTGGCGAAGCTCGCACCCGTGACTGTGGGCGGTGTGGTGGTGCAGAACGCGACGCTGCATAACGAGGATTACATCAAGGGTATCGGCAACGACGGCCAGCTGATCCGCGACGGTGTCGATATCCGCATCGGCGACACGGTGGTGGTTCAGCGCGCGGGCGACGTGATTCCGCAGATCGTCAGCGTCGTGCTCGACAAGCGGCCGAAGACCGCGAAGCCGTATAAATTCCCAACGGTGTGCCCGGCCTGCGGCAGTCATGCCGTGCGCGAGGAAGATCCGAAAACCGGCGAACTTGATTCCGTGCGCCGCTGCACCAACTCGCTGGCCTGCCCGGCGCAGGCGATGGAGCGGCTAAAGCATTTCGTGGCACGCAATGCGTTCGACATCGACGGTCTCGGCGACAGGCAGATCGAGGAATTTTTTACTGACGGTTTGGTGATGTCGCCGGCCGATATTTTCACGCTGGAAAAGCGCGATGCGCGCGCACAGAAAAAGCTCGCCGACCGCGACGGATTCGGCGCGACCTCGGTGCGCAACCTGTTCGCGGCCATCGATGCGCGGCGGACCATCGCGCTGCATCGCTTTATCTTCGCGCTCGGCATTCGTCATATCGGCGAGGGCAATGCGAAGCTGCTGGCCCGGCACTATGGCACGGTCGAGGCTTTCCGCGCGGCGATGATTGCTGCGGGCGAGGGCGATGCCTCGGAGGCTTATCGCGATCTGAACGGCATCGAAGGCGTCGGTGCGGTGGTGGCCAACGCCATCGTTGAATTCTTCAAGGAGCCGCATAGCGTCAAGGCGATGGACGATTTGCTCGGCGAGATTACCGTGCAACCTGCGGAAAAAGCCAAGACAGATTCGCCTATCGCTGGGAAAATCGTGGTGTTCACCGGCTCGCTGGAAAAATTCACCCGCGACGAGGCCAAGGCCACTGCGGAGCGGCTCGGCGCCAAGGCGTCGGGGTCAGTGTCGAAGAAAACCGATTATGTGGTGGCTGGGCCGGGCGCCGGCTCGAAGCTTGCGGAAGCGACCAAGCTCGGCGTCAAGGTGCTCACGGAAGACGAGTGGCTGGCACTGGTTAGCGGAAGTTAAATTAGCCCGGTCTCTTCGCCTTCGGCTTCGATAATTTTCTCGGTCGTCACGGCGACGTAAGTGCGCGGCACCAGCAACACGATCACGACGGCACATGATGCCGAAATAATCAGGATAGCGATATTGAGCGGCAGCGGTGTCGCGAACTGGCCGCCGAGAAACGCGCCGAGCTGCGAACAGAGCGAGCCGAATCCCATTTGCAGAAATCCCATCGCGCCGGCGGCCGTGCCCGCGGCCTGCGGACGGATGCTGATGGCCCCAGCAGATGCGTTGGCCATTGCGAATGCGTTACCGAACATCACGATCATATGCGTTCCGAACAGCCACGAGGGCATCTGGTTCAGGCCGGTGACGCCCCAGATCACATTGATGATCGATCCGCCGATCTGGAGGGCGATTCCGAGCCAGATCATGCGGTCGATCCCGTAACGCGGCGACAGGCGCACCGACACCAGATTGCCGAGCAGGTACGCCAGTCCCGAGGTTGCGAACCACAGTCCGTATTCAGCGGTGGAGCGGCCCATCTGGTTGACGACGATATAGGGGCCGCCGCCCGCGAAGGTGAAGATGATCGCCGAGGCCAGCATCTGGCACAGCACATAGCCGATGAACACGCGGCTCGATGACAGCGCACGCACGTCCTTGAAGAACCCGCTGTCGTCCGCCGATGTTTGAAGGGGGCGGGTTTCCGGCAGGCCGAGCGCGATACCGACGGTGATCGCGATCGATGTTGCCGCCATGAAGTAAAAGATCGCGCGCCAGCCGAAGCTGGTTTCCAGCAAGCCGCCGATCAGCGGACTGAGCAGCTGGGCGATCATCATGACGGCGATAACCAGACTCAGCATCCCGCCGACACGTTCGCGCGGATAAAGATCGCGGATGATGGCGCGGCTCATCACCATGCCGGTGGCGCCGCCCAGCGCCTGTAAAAAGCGCCCGGCGATCAGTTGCGGCAGGGTTTGGGCGAACATGCAGATGATCGTCGCAATCACTGCGAGCCCGAGGCCCGCAAGCAGCACCGGCCGGCGGCCGAAACGATCCGATAATGGGCCGGTCAGAAGTTGCGAGATAGCAAGACCGACCATGAACAGCGAGACGTTGAGCTGCACTGTGGAAACGTCGCTGGCCAGTGTCTTTGCCAGGATCGGCAGTGCCGGCACCAGAATGTAGAGCGAGACCGGCGCGATGCCGTTCATCGCCACCAGCATCAGCAGCATTTTCCATGAGGTGGAGGTTGCAACCTTTGCGGCTGCGATCTTGTTGTCTGGGTCGGTCACGTTATCCGGACTCTTTTGTTTGTATTCAGCGCGCTGCTTTCAATGCGTCGTCGCTCGCAAGTTATCATTCATGAGTCGTTTTTATGGGTCATCGGCTCCGTCGCGGCGTCGAGCCAGACTTTCGTCGCCTCATCCACCAGCGGCCGGATCTCGTCGCGCACCCGCGCGTGATAGGCATTGAGCCACGCCAATTCCTGCTTGCTGATGCGATGGGCGTTAATCAGCCGCCGGTCGATGGGCGCGAGCGTCAGGGTTTCGAAGCCGTTCATCGGCTTCTCGGCGCCTTCAATTTTTTTCTCGATCACCAGTTCAAGATTCTCGATGCGGATGCCGAAGGCGTTGGTTTTGTAATAGCCCGGCTCGTTGGACAGGATCATGCCGCGCTTCAGCGGCGTGGTGCCGAGCTTGGAAATGCGCGCCGGGCCTTCATGCACCGATAGATAGCTGCCGACTCCGTGGCCGGTGCCGTGATCGAAGTCGATGCCCGCATGCCAGAGGAACTGCCGCGCGAAAGCGTCGATCTGCGCGCCGCTGACCCCATCGGGAAACACAGCGCGGGCGATGGCAATATGCCCGCGCAGCACGCGGGTGAAACGGTCGCGCATTTCGTCGGTCGGTTCGCCGATGGCGATGGTCCGGGTGACGTCGGTGGTGCCGTCTTCGTATTGCGCGCCGGAATCGATCAGCAACAGGTCGCCTGGCGCGATGCGGCGGTTCGATTTGCGGGTCACGCGATAATGCACGATGGCCCCGTTCGGGCCGGTGCCGGAGATCGTGGGGAAGGAGACATCCTTCAGTGCGTCAGTTTCGCGGCGGAATGTTTCCAGTGCTTCGACGGCGTCGATTTCGGTGAGTTTGCCGCCTGGCGCTTCGCTGTCGATCCACGCCAGAAATTTCGCCAGCGCCGCGCCGTCGCGCTTGTGCGCTGCGCGGGTGCCAGCGATTTCCGACGCATTCTTGACCGCTTTCAGCAACGCCACCGGGTCGGTCACCCGCACCGGCTTGCCGCCTTCGGCGGTGATCATCCGGTTCAGCGCGTCTGCGGCGGTAGCGGCATCGAGGCCCACGGTTGCGTGCCGGTGCGCCAGTTCGGCAAGGCGCGGCATCAACATTCCAGGTTCCTCGACGAGTGCATTTTTCTCGAGGTGGTCACGCGTCATGTTGGACAGCTTGCGGTGATCGATGAAAATCGTGGCGCGGCCTTCTTTCGGAATCAGCGCATAGGACAGTGGCAGCGGCGTGTGTGCGACATCCGCGCCGCGAATATTGAATGTCCACGCCACCGCATGGGAGTCCGACAACACCAGCGCATCGACGTTGAGGCGGGCGACCTCGGCACGAATCCGCGCCAGTTTGTCGCTCTCGGCTTCGCCGGAAAAATGCAGGACATGAATTTTCACCGGCCCCAGCGGCGGGGCGGGGCGGTCGTTCCAGATTGAATCGACCGGATTGCCGTCCACCGCGACCAGCTCCGCCCCGGCTTTTTCGCAGGCTTTGGCGAGGCGCTCCGCTGCCGCCGAAGTGTGCAGCCAGGGATCAAATCCGAGGCGGTCGCCCGGGGCAAGATGCGCCGTCACCCAGGATTCGGGGGAGGGATCGATGAGGGATTCGACACGCCATGCGGTTGTATCGACCTGCTTGGCCGCCTGCAGGGTGTAGCGCCCGTCCACGAATACGGCGGCCTGTCCGGTCAAAACCACCGCAAACCCCGCCGAGCCGGTAAACCCGGTCAGCCAGGCCAACCGCTCGTCGCAGGGCGGC
>CALRLJ020000256.1:0-5801 GCA_943368635.1 Sediminibacterium ginsengisoli
AGCTCACCGGGATTCCCGATCTTGCCGGGCGCATTCTGGGCCGCGAGGTCCGCATCGGCCGCCCGCTCGGCTTCGGACGGCTGCCCGCCGAAGCCAAGAGCGCATCCTTCGCGGTGCCGACCGGCCTGCTGGTCTATCCGCAATTCGCACACCTAGAACACGTTGAACCGCGGCATACGCGGCAGCTTATGACAGGGACCAACGGCTATTTCGGAAAGGTCGGCAGATGGCTTCGAGAGGGCTTCTAATGATCTCAACACCGGATCGGACCATTCCATCAACCGCTTTGGCGTGCAGCCCAAGCCCCCACGCGCGCGCATAATCGAGAGGCAACCATGACCATCAATCTCACCCCCCCGGATGTTCGCGAGCTGAGGCCCCGGATCACCGTGTTCGGCGTCGGCGGCGCGGGCGGCAATGCCGTCAACAACATGATCACCGCCGGTTTGCAGGGCGTTGACTTCGTCGTCGCCAACACCGACGCGCAGGCCCTCACCATGTCGAAGGCCGAGCGCATCGTGCAGATGGGCACCCAGGTCACCCAGGGTCTCGGCGCAGGTTCGCAGCCGGACGTGGGCGCTGCCGCGGCCCAGGAAGTGATCGACGAAATCAAGGATCACCTCTCGGGTGCCAACATGGTGTTCGTCACCGCCGGCATGGGCGGCGGCACCGGCACGGGTGCTGCGCCTGTGATCGCTGCGACCGCGCGCGAAATGGGTATCCTCACCGTCGGCGTCGTCACCAAGCCGTTCCACTTTGAAGGCCAGCGCCGTATGCGCACCGCTGAAGCCGGTATCACCGAGCTTCAGAAGGTGGTCGATACGCTGCTGATCATCCCGAACCAGAATCTGTTCCGCGTCGCGAACGAGAAGACGACGTTCGCCGACGCCTTCGCGATGGCCGACCAGGTGCTCTATTCGGGCGTCGCCTGCATCACCGACCTGATGGTCAAGGAAGGCCTCATCAACCTCGACTTCGCCGACGTCCGCGCCGTGATGCGCGAAATGGGCAAGGCGATGATGGGCACTGGCGAATCGACTGGCGAAAAACGTGCGT
Organism: Sediminibacterium ginsengisoli; assembly: GCA_943368635.1. Lineage (GTDB taxonomy): Bacteria > Pseudomonadota > Alphaproteobacteria > Rhizobiales > Xanthobacteraceae > Afipia. The sequence continues at coordinate 1,057 of CALRLJ020000256.1, forward strand.
TGACCGCAGCCGAAGCTGCGATCGCCAATCCGCTGATCGACGACTCGTCGATGCGCGGTGCGCGCGGCCTGCTGATCTCGATCACCGGCGGCAAGGATCTCACGCTGTTCGAAGTCGATGAAGCCGCGACCCGTATTCGTGAAGAGGTCGACAACGACGCCAACATCATCGTCGGCGCGACGTTCGACGAATCCCTCGACGGTGTGATCCGCGTGTCGGTGGTCGCCACCGGCATCGACACCGTCGCGTCCAGCCGCTCGATGACACCTCCGCAGGTGACAAGCGGCGGTGCTCCGGAAAGCCGCCTTGCCGAACTCACCGCTCGTCTGCGTGCCGACAACCAGCGCATGGCAGAACGCGCACAGCAGCAGAAGGCCGCAACTCCTGCCGCGCCTGCACCGGCCCGCGCCACCGCCGACCAGATCGATCGCGCCGCACTTGCCGCGATTGCCGAAGCCGTGTCGCCGTCAGCTCCGGCACCGATGCAGCCCGCCGCCTATGGCGACGTCAGCGTGCGTCCGATCCCGCCGAAGCCCTCGCTGTTCCCGGATCACGAAGAGCCGATGAACCTGCAGGAAGCCGCTCCGCCGGCGTCCTTCATTCCGCAGCCTGCCGAACGCATGCCGGTTCGCCCGGCACGCATGCCGCAGTTCGATGAATTGCCGGTGCCGGCGCAGAACCAGATCCGGCAGGCGCGCGGCGAGACCGCGGAAGAACATCCGCAGCAGAAGCGCACCTCGCTGTTGCAGCGTCTGGCCAATGTCGGCCTCGGCCGCCGCGACGAAGACTCCGAGCCGCCGATTGCTGCTCGCGCCTCCGGCCCGGCGATGCCGCAGATGCCTCCGATGCCCGAGCGTAAGCCGCAGCGGCCCATTCCGGCGCAGTACGGTGGACCTGTCGATCCGGTATCTGAGTACGCTCGCCGCCCGGCCCCGCAGGGACTCGATTCGCATGGCCGTCCGGCTCCGGTCGCCCCTCAGGGCGGTGGGGAAGACCATCTGGATATCCCCGCCTTTTTGCGGCGTCAGGCCACCTGACATTTGTTACAAAGCTTGAATGATCCAATGCCCCGGCCAAAAGCCGGGGCATTTTGCATGGCGGGATCGGATCGCGGCAGTTTTGTAAATTAAATATTTGTTTTTGCTGGTAAAATCGGCGAAATAGAGCGGGTGCAAGGCGACCGGGCAGCGCCCTTTGGGCTGCCGAAATGGGCCGGGGCGGCGGCACGAATGCGGCGAGTTTGGGGTAACAATCTGTAAACAAGCGTGAGTGGCACTCTTGTGTGCAGGGGGTAAGGTTCTCGCACTTTGGGGATGATCTTGGTCGCACCGCCGATTCAAAAGGCGAAACCAGCTCGGTTACAACGCGCGGTTTACAGCGATCCAGATGAGTAAACTTTTGGGCATGCGGGAATGAAATCCAGTCGGCAGACAACGCTCCGGTCGCAGGTTACCGTGACGGGTATTGGCGTTCATTCTGGTTCCCAGGTCAGCCTGACCATTGGACCCGCCGACATCAATTCAGGTTTCGTTTTCACTCGCACCGGCGCCGACCGTGAAGTTCAGGCTGTCGCCGCGTCTGTCATCGCCACCGACTTCGCCACCGTGCTGGGTGACCATCAGGGCCCGCTCGTTTCCACCGCCGAACATGTTCTGGCCGCGCTGCGCGGCATGGGCGTCGACAACGCCACCATTGAAGTCGATGGACCCGAAGTGCCGATCATGGACGGCAGCGCCGCTCCCTTCGTCGATGCGATCGATCGGGCCGGTATCGTGCAGCAGAACGCCGCTCGCCGTTTCATTGAAGTTCTCAAGCCGGTGCAGGTTGCGATCGGCGAATCGTTCGGTGAACTGCGCCCCCATGCGGGCGGCTTCCGTGCCGAACTCGAAATCGACTTCGCCAATTCGCCGATCGGCCGTCAGGCCTACGCTTTCGACCTCGATGCCGACAGCTTCCGCCGCGACATCTCCCGCGCCCGCACCTTTGGCTGCATGGCCGATGTCACCAAGCTCTGGGGCGCAGGTTATGCCCTCGGTGCATCGCTCGAGAATTCCGTGGTGTTCGACGAAACCCGCGTCCTGAATACCGAAGGGCTCCGTTACGCCGACGAATGCGTCCGTCACAAGGTTCTCGACGTGGTGGGCGATCTGGCGCTTGCCGGGCTGCCGCTGATCGGCCTCTATCGTTCGGTGCGTGGCGGCCACAAGCTGAACCATGCCGTACTCACCGCCCTGATGGCCGATCGCCACGCATGGCGTGTGGTGGAAGCCACCGAGCCGGTGCTCGAACGCCCGGTTGTTGCCCGCCGTGCGCGTGGTCACGCCGATGTCGCGGGCGGCATGGTTGCCGCTGCCTTCGCGCCGGACGTCTCCTGAACCGCTGCTGCGCGCGGATTTTCCGGAACTCCCGATTTAACCTGTTCGTCGCTTAACCAAGGCATGATTGAACTGTCGCCATCCGCCTTAATCCCGGCGAATTGTCCTCCTATCCGGTTGGTTAAGGCCCGTTTTTCAGCTACATAGGCGCGCTGGACGAGCCTTGGGAAATTGCTGGGGGATTGTTTGTGCCGCTGTGACGGCAACAGACTGGTCAGCTGCCAAAATCGTCTCGGATTTACACTCAGGTCGGCCCAAACGTATGACGCTCGCATTGCGCAAGAGTTTCGACCCGTCCCTGATGAGCCGTATCGGCCGTCAGGCGCGCTTCGCATTCGGGCTGATCGTCCTGGCCGTGCCGTTGAGCGGCTGCGGCGGCGGCGCGCTGTGGGACAAGTATTTCGCCAAGGAAGAAACCTTCGTCGATGAACCGGCGGACAAGCTCTACAACGAGGGCTTGTACCTGATGAACAAGAAGAACGACCGCAAGTCGGCGATGAAGAAGTTCGAAGAGGTCGATCGCCAGCACCCGTATTCCGAATGGGCGCGCAAGTCGCTGCTGATGTCGGCTTATGCGGCTTACGAGAACGGCGACTACGACGAGTGCATTTCCTCGGCCAACCGTTACGTCGCGCTGCATCCCGGCAGCCCGGACGCCGCCTATGCGCAATACCTGATCGCGGCCTCGAATTTTGACCAGATTCCGGACGTTTCGCGCGACCAGGGCCGCACCGAAAAGTCCATCGCCGCGCTTGAGGAAGTGATCCGCAAGTATCCGACCTCCGAATACGCCAACAGCGCCAAGCGCAAGGTCGAGGCGGCCCGCGACCAGCTCGCCGGCAAGGAAATGACCGTCGGCCGCTATTACATGGAAAAGAAGGACTACACGGCCGCGATCAACCGCTTCAAGGTGGTGGTGACGCAGTACCAGACCACCCGGCACGTCGAAGAGGCGCTGGCCCGGCTCACCGAGGCCTATATGTCCATCGGCATCGTCGGCGAGGCCCAGACCGCCGCGGCTGTGCTTGGCCACAACTTTCCCGACAGTCGCTGGTACAAAGACGCCTACAATCTTGTGAAGTCGGGCGGCGTCGAGCCGACTGAGAACACGGGTTCTTACATCAGCAAGGCATTCAAGAAGATCGGCCTCGGCTAAAGCTCGGGTTTTCCACACGCCTGGAAACCGGTTTTGCGATTCGAATTCGCGCGGATTTTTGATTAGAGTATTTCAGCGGCGAACCGGATTCTTCGCCGGAAATACTCTGACGCAGGACTAACCCCATATGCTGGCCCGGCTTTCGATCCGCGACATCGTCCTGATCGAGCGGCTCGACATCGATTTCCTCAAAGGCCTTGCTGTCCTCACCGGCGAAACCGGCGCGGGCAAATCCATTCTGCTGGATGCGTTCGCGCTGGCCTTGGGCGGGCGCGGCGATGCCAGTCTGGTCCGCCACGGCGCGGAGCAGGGGCAGGTGACGGCCGTGTTCGACGTGCCGAAGAAACATCCCGCCAGCGCCATCCTGCGCGACAACGGCCTGGATGATACCGGCGAGATGATCCTGCGCCGCGTGCAGTTTGCCGACGGCCGCACCCGCGCCTTTCTCAACGACCAGACCATCAGCGTGCAAACCCTCAAGGCGCTGGGGGCGACGCTGGTGGAAATCCACGGCCAACACGATGAACGCGCGCTGGTGGACACCGCCACGCACCGGCGGCTGCTCGATGCCTTCGCAGCACTTGAGAAGGATGTGGGCGCGGTCGAGACATTATGGGATGCGCGCCGCACCGCGCGTACCGCACTGGACGAGCATCGCGCCGGCATGGAACGCGCCGCTCGCGAAGCCGATTATCTGCGCCACGCTTCCGAAGAATTGCAGAAACTCAATCCGCTGGGGGGCGAGGAAACCTCGCTGGCGGAGCGTCGCACCGTGATGATGCAGGGCGAAAAGGTGGCCGAGGATCTGCGCGATGCGCAGGCTGCGGTCGGTGGTCCGCAATCGCCGGTATCGGCGCTGGCTGCGGCCGTGCGCCGGCTGGAGCGCCGTGCGGGGTCGGCGCCCTCGTTGATCGAGCCTGCCGTCAAGGCGATGGACACCGCCATTAACGCGCTCGAGGAAGCCGACCAGCATCTCAATGCGGCGCTCATCGCCGCCGACTTCGATCCACTCGAACTTGAGCGCATCGAGGAGCGATTGTTTGCGCTGCGCGGCGCGGCGCGGAAATATTCCACGCCGGTCGATGGGCTGGCGGCGCTGGCGCATCGTTATGTTTCGGATGTCGCTTTGATCGACGCCGGCGCGGATCAGCTCAAGGTTCTGGAAAAGTCGGCATCTGCCGCCGACAAGGCCTACGACGCGGCTGCGCAAAAAC
>CALRLJ020000257.1:0-5753 GCA_943368635.1 Sediminibacterium ginsengisoli
AAGTACTTCGCCGAGCCGCTGGCAGACCGGTTTCTCGTGGTCGAGCACGGCGACGTCACGATGCAACTATCTGCTTCGGAATTGGCGGCGAAGGCCGAACTCGTTGACCGCACGCTAGGCGTTTGAGGGCTGAGATGTTCGATATTCCATTACAGGTGCTGCTTGGTCAGATCACTATCGGTCTGGTGAACGGCTGCTTCTACGCGATCCTCAGCCTTGGCCTTGCTTTGATTTTCGGCCTTCTCAACGTCATCAATTTCGCTCACGGGGCGCTCTACATGCTGGGTGCGTTCGGCGTTTATCTCGCGATGCAGAAGCTCGGTGTGAACTATTGGTGGTCGCTGCTGCTGGTACCTGCCGTTGTCGGTGCATTTGGAGCACTGGTTGAACGCCTGCTGCTGCGCCGGTTGATCGGTCTCGATCATCTCTATGGTCTTCTGTTCACGTTCGGACTTGCACTTGTCCTTGAGGGCATCTTTCGCGACATCTACGGTTCCGCCGGATTGCCGTACCCGACTCCGTCGGCACTGCGTGGCCTCGTTGATCTCGGGTTCATGCGAATGCCGATCTACCGGGTCTGGATCGTCGGTGCATCGCTCGTCGTCTGTTTCGCAACATGGTTTCTGATCGAGCGTACACGTCTAGGCTCCTATCTTCGCGCAGGGACCGAGAACGCCAAGATGGTGCAGGCGCTGGGGATCAACGTTCCGCTGATGGTGACTTTCGTCTATGCGCTGGGTGCAGCACTTGCCGCATTCGCCGGCGTGCTCGCCGCGCCGATCTATCAGGTCCAGCCGCTCATGGGATCTAACATCCTGATCGTGACATTCGCGGTCGTTGTGATCGGCGGTCTGGGATCGACCGCGGGAGCCATCGCCACGGGGCTTGCCTTGGGTGTCATCGAAGGGCTTTCAAAAGTGTTTTATCCCGAGGTGTCCTCGACCATCGTTTTCATAGTCATGGCGCTCGTTCTTCTGGTGCGGCCCGCAGGGCTATTTGGACGTGAAGCATGAGCCGGACCATGAAAACATCCACCGCGCTCCTGATTGCGATTGCTGTCGTCGGCGTTTTGGCACCGATGACGGGACTCTATCCACAGTTCTTGATGAAGTGCGTTGCGCTGGCGTTATTCGCCGTCGCGTTCAATTTCTTTACCGGCAATGTCGGGCTGCTCTCGATCGGTCACGCCGCTTTTTTCGGTATGGGCGCCTACGCGGCTGGCTACGCGACGAAGGAATGGGGCTTTACCCCCGAACTGGCGCTGGTAGCCAGCCTTGCGGTGGGTATTTCGCTGGGACTGGTGATGGGCGGGATGGCCATTCGTCGTCAGGGCATTTACTTTGCGATGATTACGCTGGCGCTGGCACAGATGGTCTACTTCGTCTGTGTGCAGGCCCCGTTCACTGGCGCAGAAGACGGTCTGCAACGCATCCCGCGGCATTCGCTATTCGGAATAATTGATTTATCCAGCGATCTGAAGATGTATGCGTTCGTTCTCGTTGTCATGATTGCCTCGGTATGGGGCTTTCAGCGCATCATGGAATCTCCGTTCGGCCAAGTGCTGCTCGCCATTCGCGACAACGAGCCGCGCGCGATTTCGCTGGGATACGACGTTCAGAAATACAAGCTGTCCGCATTTACAATCTCGGCGGCGATCGCCGGTCTTGCGGGCGGCGTGAAGGCGCTGACGCTCGGTTTCGCCGGGTTGCCGGATGCGCACTGGACGCAATCCGGCAATGTGATTTTGATGTGCCTGCTTGGCGGACTCGGAACTCCGCTCGGACCGGTGATCGGTGCCATTCTGGTTGTCGCGCTTGAAAGCCGCCTGTCGGGTCTTGGCGTCGTTCAAATCGGCCCGATTGCACTGGATTTGTCGAGTAAGGTGCCGATCATCATCGGTTTCATCTTCATGATATGTGTCCTGCTGTTCCGCCGCGGCATTGTCGGGGAGATCAGCGCGGCTTTTGCATCCGCGAAGGCGCGCCGGAAATCCGTAACTGATGATGAAAAGCAATCCGCGGCGAGTTGACATCGTCCATCTAAATAAGTCTACTTATGCAAGTTACTTGTTCCGTGAACAGGACGACTTTCGGTCGCTCCACGATGCGCGGCGCGCCTAGGATTGAACGGAGTTTGGAGTGCAGGGTTTCGTCTTTCAATCCACCAAATCGATTCTGGTCGAGCCTGGCAGCTCGTCTCGCATTGGCGAGCTTGTAAAGTCTCTTGGCTGTAAGTCCGTTCTGCTTGTGAGCGATCCCGGCATAAAGGGTGCGGGACTCTTGCAGGCTGGATTGCAGGGGCTGGAACAACAGGGTGTTGCCGTCACATTGTTTACCGATGTCGAGGCCGATCCTCCGGTTCATGTCATTAATGCGGCGGTCAAACTCGCGGGCGACGCGAAAGTCGATGGTGTCGTGTCTATCGGCGGCGGCAGTTCGATGGATGTCGCCAAGCTCGTGGCGCTCCTTGCTGTCGGGCAGGAAAAACTCGACGACATCTATGGCGTTGGCATGATCAAGGGCCGTCGTCTGCCGCTGGTGCTTGCGCCGACAACTGCGGGCACCGGCTCGGAAGTCACACCGATCTCGATCGTGACAACAGGCGAGGGGGAGAAGAAGGGTGTGGTATCACCGGTTCTGCTGCCGGACTGGGCGGTGCTCGACGCGGAACTGACTCTCGGATTGCCGCCTAAGGTAACGGCGGCAACCGGCATCGATGCAATGGTTCACGCGATCGAAGCCTATACCAGCAAGCGCTTGAAGAATCCGCTGTCGGACGCGCTCGCCCGCGATGCGCTACGGCTTCTCGGTGGCAACATTCATGAAGCATGCCGGAACGGCACGAACCGCGAAGCCCGCCACAATATGTTACTCGGCTCGATGCTGGCTGGCATGGCATTTGCGAACGCACCGGTCGCGGCCGTACACGCACTGGCCTACCCGGTGGGTGCGCGTTTTCACGTTCCGCACGGATTGTCGAACTCGCTGGTATTGCCGCAGGTGATCCGCTTCAATGCAAGCTCGGCCGAACAGCACTATGGTGAGCTTGCAACGATCCTGATTCCTGATGCAAAGGGAAATTCGACCGACCGCACCAAGGCGCTCGTTGGAATGCTCTCGGCGCTTCCCGTGGAACTCGGCCTGCCGACGCGGCTCCGCGACGTCGGCATCGCCGAAAAAGATCTTGGGCTTCTGGCTGACGATGCGATGAAGCAGACACGGCTTCTTATCAATAATCCGCGCGAGGTCGTTCACGCCGACGCGCTGGCGATTTACGGGGCCTCATTATGACGGAGCGGCCCCAGCCGGATAAACGCGCCACCTATCTCTATTTCCAGACAATGACGACACGCTGGATGGATAATGACTCGTATCGGCATATGAACAATACGACGTACTATTCGTTCTTCGATACGATCGTGAATCAATACCTGATCGAAAACGGGGTGCTCGATGTCGAGAAAGGCTCGGTCATCGGCCTCGTAGCGGAAACAACCTGCTGCTACTTCAGGTCGATCGGATTTCCTTCAAAGATCAATGTCGGACTTAGGGTAAGCCACCTCGGCAATAGCAGCATTCGTTACGAGATCGGCTTGTTCAAGGACGAAGAGACCGAAGCTTCAGCGCAAGGGCATTTTGTGCACGTCTATGTCAACCGTGACAGCGGGAGACCGATCGCGATTCCGGAAAAGCTGAAATCGGTGGTTGGACCTTTGCTTGCCGCAGAGGCGGAAAAGTTTCGGATCCCTGAGTTGCGAACCCTGCAGGAGGCCGACATTGGCTGATATTGATGTTGCCATTCTGGATAGGGTTGCGGTGATCACACTCAACCGCCCGGAGGCGCGCAACGCCATGCGGTTGGCGATGTGGCAGGGCGTCGCGGAGATATTCACGCGGCTGGGCCAAGACCCGAACGTGCGTGCAATCATCTTGACCGGCGCCGGTGGAAACTTCAGCGTCGGGGCTGATGTTTCGGAATTTTCGAAAGTCCGCTCGAACATCGAGGAGAGCAAGGCATACGAGGTCGCGGTGGATGCGTCCTCGAACGCCATTGCGAACACGCCAAAGCCTGTCATCGCTGTTCTGAAGGGCTATTGCCTCGGCGGCGGCTGCCATCTGTCGATGGCCTGCGACTTCCGCTATGCTCATACCGATACCTCGATTGGTATTCCTGCTGCAAAACTCTCCATTGTTTATGGCATCCGCAGCACACAGCGTCTGCTTGGGCTTGTCGGGCTGACCAACGCCAAGCATATTCTCTATTCCGCGGATCGCTTCAGCGCGACCGATGCCGCAAACATGGGACTTATCGACCGTGTATCGAACAATCCGATGGCTGCCGCCGAAGCTTTCGCAACTGACATTTCCAATCTGGCGCCGCTATCGATCGAGGGTGCGAAACGGATATTGACCGGGCTGTCGATGGGGCCGGGTGCTCTCGACGAGAAGGCGGCTGACGCTTTCATCGATCATGCATCGGCGAGCGAGGATTACGAAGAAGGTCGCCGGGCATTTGCCGAGAAGCGGCCACCGATCTTTCGTGGGAGGTAAGGTAGACGCCATGAAAATGCATGTTTTGTCGGGCGGTCGTCTTCGAATGAAGAAGAGTATCTATTTTCCGGATGCAGATCGCAGCGAGATGATCGATCTGCCGGTATCCTGCCTGCTGATGCGGCATGCGCAGGGAAACGTGCTGTTCGACACCGGTTGCCATCCGACGATTGCGGAGAATCCCGAAGGCCGGTGGGGCGGGCTTGCGAAATTCATGACACCAATCATGCCGCCAGGCGAAAATGTCCTGAACGGTCTCAAGGCGGTCGGTCTCGGTCCCGACGATATCGATGTCGTTGTCTGCTCGCATCTTCACACCGATCATTGCGGTTGCAACGAGTTCTTCAAGAAGTCGACCATCATCGTGCATGCGCGCGAACTGGAAGCTGCAAAAGCGCCGGACGCGCTAAACAGCGGCTATTTTCCCGCCGACTGGGATCATCTAATTCCTATGAAAGTGATCGAGCAGCAGACCGATCTCTTCGGCGACGGCAAGATCACGCTCATCCCGTTGCCGGGCCACACGCCGGGGACCATAGGTGCGCTGGTGAAGCTCGATCGCAGCGGCGAGTTCTTGCTGGCGTCCGATGCGTTGAGCGTTCGCGCTAATCTCGATCAGGAAATCGTGCCGAAGAATACAAAGAATATCGAGCAGTTTCTGCAATCGTTCGCCGAAATTCGTCGGATCGAGAAGGCGGGCGCGACGATTGTCTGCAGCCATGACAGCGCGCAGTGGGATTCCTTGCGCAAGGGAATGGATGCGTACGACTGAGAATCGCGGCTCTGATTGAACCGTAGAAAAACAACCTTTGAGGACAATAAAATGGATATGCATCTGAAGGGCAAGGTTGCTCTCGTGACCGGCGCCGGCCGCGATGTTGGCCGAGAAATCGCACTCAGCCTTGCGGCGGAAGGTGCGGCCGTTGCGGTTAACTACAATGGCTCGCGGGAGCGTGCCGCGGCTGTTGTGGCTGAGATCGAGAAAGCCGGCGGAAAAGCCATCGCCTACAAGGCCGACGTCTCCAATTTCGATGAAGTGCAGGCGATGGTCGCCAAGGTCGTCTCCGATTTTGGCGGACTGAATATCGTCGTCAATAATGCCGGCGTGGCGCTGCGCAATCGCTTTGTCGAAACAACACCTGAAGAATGGAAAAAGCAGATCGACATCTGCCTTTACGGCGCCATCCATATCTCCAGAGCGGC
>CALRLJ020000258.1:0-5670 GCA_943368635.1 Sediminibacterium ginsengisoli
GGTGGCCTTACCCTCGGTGTCGTCGGTGTCGCGTTCTTCGCCCCAGCACACGGTGAAGCGGTAGCGCTTGCGGCCGTCCATCACGAACGGAACCGTCTTGGTGGCTTCACCGAGCGCAATCGGCAAGCCGCCAGAGGCCAGCGGATCGAGGGTGCCGGCATGGCCGGCGCGCTTGGCATTGAACAGACGCTTGAGCACGGCGACGGCGTGGGTCGACGTCATGCCGACCGGTTTGTCGAGACAGACCCAGCCATGAACGTCGCGGCGGTCGCGCTTTTGCTGGCCGCCCTGTTGACGCTGTTGCTTGCCGCCTTGCTGCTGGCGCGGATCGTTATGCCGTGCGCCGCCCGCTGCGGCGTCGGAAAATTTATTTTCGGCAGGCGCGTTCGAATCGGCTGTTTGCGGTTCGATCACGCGGTCTGGGATAGTCATCGTCATCAATCTTGGTCCGAATCTGTCTTGAGGTCTTTTTGAACCGCGGGTGTTCTCAGTAATTTCTCGATCCGTTCTGCTTCGTCGAATCGTTCGTCAACGCGAAAGCGAAGATCAGGCGCAAATTTTAAGTTAACGCGATGCGCGACTTCGCCGCGCAGGAATTTCTTGTTGCGCTCGAGCGCTGCAACGACCTCCGGCAGACCACGGCCGCCGAGCGGCATCACATAGACGGTGGCGAGCTTGAGGTCCGGCGACATCCGCACTTCGGGCACGGTGATGATGTGACCTTCGAGCGCCGGATCGTGGACGCCGCCCCCTGCGAGAATATCCGCGATCGCGTGGCGGATGATTTCGCCGACGCGCAACTGCCGCTGCGAGGCGCCGGTGGTGCCGCCGCGCGGGTCGCTGTCCTTTTTGCGAGTGGCCATGACTGTCCTTGCCGAAAATCAAATCGTCATGCCCGCGCGGATCGCGGGCATGGAGGTCTCTCTGGTTGCTGCTGGCAAGACGTGGATGGCCGGACCAATATCCGCGAAACGAATTTCGCGCTTTTGTCCGGCCGTGACGTCTTTAGCTTCTTAAAAAATCCAGTGCGCCTGTAAGACTTGGACTTACAAGGAGCGCTGAATGGTCTCCACGCGATAACACTCGATAACGTCGCCGACGCGCATGTCCTGATAGGACTCGAACGCCATGCCGCATTCCTGACCGGACTGCACTTCCTTCACTTCGTCCTTGAAACGCTTCAAGGTCGAAAGCTTGCCTTCGTGGACAACGACGTTGTCGCGGATCAGGCGCACATTGGCGCCGCGTTCCACGGTGCCGTCGGTAACACGACAACCTGCGATCTTGCCGACCTTCGAGATGTTGAACACTTCGAGGATCTGCGCGTTGCCCAGCATGGTTTCGCGCAAAGTCGGCGCGAGCAGACCGGACATCGCCTTTTTCACGTCATCCACCAGATCGTAGATGATGTTGTAATAACGGATTTCGATGCCGTTGCGCTTGGCGAGCGCAGTGGCTTCCTTGTTGGCGCGGACACTGAAGCCGATGACGGCCGCGTTGAAACCTTCCGCCAGCGTCACGTCGGATTCCGAGATGCCGCCGACGCCTGCATGCAGAATGCGGGCAGCGACTTCGTCGGTGCCGAGTTTCTCCAGCGAGCCGAGAATGGCTTCCAGCGAGCCCTGCACGTCGGCCTTGATGACCAGCGGGAAGTCCTTGCGGCCTGCCGTGGTCTTGAGCTGCGACATCATCTGCTCGAGCGAGCCGCGCATACCGGACACCGAAGCTGCCGACTTCTCGCGTTTGGCGTGCGCGCGATAATCAGTGACCTGACGGGCGCGGGCTTCGTTTTCAACCACGGCGAGACGATCGCCGGCTTCCGGCGGGCCGTTGAAGCCGAGCACTTCGACCGGAACCGAGGGACCGGCTTCCTGAATGGTCTGGCCCTGATCGTTGATCAATGCGCGGACGCGGCCCATTTCAGCGCCGGCCACGATGATGTCGCCGACCTTCAAGGTGCCGCGCTGAACCAGCACGGTGGCCACGGGACCGCGGCCGCGATCGAGCTTGGCTTCGATCACGGTGCCTTCGGCCGGACGGTCCGGATTGGTCTTCAGGTCGAGCAGGTCGGCCTGCAGCGCGATCATTTCCAGCAGCTTGTCGAGGTTGGTCTTGTTCTTTGCGGACACTTCCACATCGACGACATCGCCGCCGAAGGATTCGACCTGAACGTCGTGCTGCAACAGTTCGGTGCGGACACGCTCGGCCTTGGCATCCGGCTTGTCGATTTTGTTGATCGCCACGATCATCGGAACACCCGCCGCCTTGGCGTGATTGATCGCTTCGATGGTCTGCGGCATGACGCCGTCATCGGCAGCGACAACCAGGATGACGATGTCGGTGACCTTGGCGCCACGGGCACGCATCGCGGTGAACGCGGCGTGGCCCGGCGTATCGATGAAGGTGATCTTCTTGCCGCTGTCCGGCGAGACGACCTGATAGGCGCCGATATGCTGGGTGATGCCGCCGGCTTCGCCGCTGACCACGTTGGCGTGACGCAGCGCGTCGAGCAGCGAGGTCTTGCCGTGATCGACGTGGCCCATGACGGTGACGACCGGCGCACGCGGCGTGGTGTCCGACGCATGATCGTCGGCGACGTCGAACAGGCCTTCTTCCACGTCGCTCGCCGCGACGCGCTTGACGGTGTGGCCCATTTCTTCGGCGATCAGCTGTGCGGTATCTGCGTCGATCACGTCGGTGATCTTGACCATCTGGCCCTGCTTCATCAGCAGGCGGATCACGTCCACGGCGCGCTCGGCCATGCGGTTGGCGAGTTCCTGAATCGTAATCGCTTCGGGAATGATCACCTCGCGGATCAGCTTTTCCTTCGGCTCATTGGACGCGTGGCCCTTGAGGCGCTGGGTACGGCGGCGGAACGAGGCGATCGAGCGCTCGCGCACGTCGTCGGCGTTGAGCGCCGTCGAAAGGGTCAGGCGGCCGCGCTGTTTCGCGGGCGCAGGCTTTGCAGTCGGCTTCGGTGCGATCACCGGGCGTGCCGGACCGCCGCCGGGGCGGCGCACCAGACGCGGCGCTTCATCGTCATCGGAGCCGTCGGCAGCAACCGCTGCGGGCCGCGCCGGGGTCATTGCGCTGGTTGTGGTTTTGGCAGGTGCGGCGGCCTTGGCCGCGGCTTCGGTGCTGCGCTTGTTGGCTTCGCGTTCGGCGCGCGCCTTGGCTTCTTCCTCGGCGCGATGGCGTTCTTCCTCAGCCTTCTTGCGGGCTTCGGCGGCTTCGCGCTCCTGCTGTTCCTTGAATTCCTTGGTGTTGCGGCGCGCAGCTTCAGCTTCGGCGGCCTTGCGTTCTTCCTCTTCGCGCACGCGTGCGTCAGCGAGCGCGCTGGCGCGGGCGCTCTGCTCGTCCACGGTCAGGGTCTGAAGCACAACGCCCGACTTGCGAGCGGGGGCGCGCGCCGGCTCGGGCGCACGGGGTGCGACCTTTGCAGGCGCTGCTGCGACCGGCGCAGGCGCGGCAGGCGCGGCTTCAGCCACAGGTGCAGGATCGCCTGCGAGACGGCGCTTGGTTTTCTTTTCGACCAGCACCTGCTTGGTGCGGCCATGACTGAAACTCTGGCGCACCACGCCGGTCTCTGTGCGCGGCTTTAGCGACAGAGTTTTCGTACCGACGCTCAACGGTTTGTCGCCAGGATTCTTCGTATCAGTCATTCAACAGTCCCAATCTCGTTCGTTTGCTCGCATGCCGCACGTGCCGGCAATGCCCTAATTATTCTGGTCGATCCCGCCATCGTGACTGCCACCCGTCCCCCGAAACCGGGTGAGCGTCTGGCAACGTGCGAGGAAAGTCTTGCTGGCCGGGCCTGCGAGCAGGGCAGCATGTACCACATTTGCCCGCCCAAGTGCCAAATCCAATTCATCGGTGGTCAGCACGCTGAGAACCGGCAAATTTGCCGATTCCGTGCTGTTTTCCCGCATTACGGCGGCCAGTTTGGCATTCAGCTTGCGGATTCCGTCCGCAGCGCCGTCGGTGGCGTGGATCAGGGCGGCGACCTGCCGTGCCTCGATCGCGCCTTCGACCTTGGAAAATCCCGAAACCACCTGACCGGCTTTTGCAGCCATGGCGAGGGCTTCGGACACTCCCCGGACCATCAGGCGCGCGACGTCGTCGGCGAGGGTTTTCGACACCTGGACGTCACGCTTGAAGCTGCGCGCAAACACATTGCGCCGGGCAGCTTCCGCCACGGTGGCATGAGACAGCGAAACCCATAGCCCGCGCCCCGGCAGCTTTCGCTTCAGGTCGGGAACGGCTTCAAAGGCAGGGGAGAGAACGAAGCGGATCAGGTCATCGATCGGCGCAACTTGCCGTGTGACCGCGCACATCCGCTCGGTCCCGGATTTTGTCCGGGGTCCGTTGTCGAGATCTGCTGGATCAGCGATGGCAAGCATGCGCGGGTCATTTCCTTCAACTCTTGCGGAGCATGGTGGCGTCCGTAAATCGCTTCGTGGTTGCCGGCATGGTTACGCCGGATTTTCTTCGGAGGCCGCAGCCTCTTCCGACGGCTTGGCGAGATCGGCTTCGGTGATCCAGCCCGCAACGACGCGCGCCTGCATGATGAGGGCCTCGGCGTCTTCGCGTGAAATTTCATTCGGGTCGAGAATGCCGGGGAACTTGGTGGTTTCGCCGTCCTTGCGCTCCACCCAGCCGACCAGGTCATCCGTGGCGCAGCCGGCCAGATCCTCGACGGTCTTGATGTCGTTCTCGCCGAACTTCACCAGCATCTTGGCGGTCACACCCGGTACGGTCGTCAAAGCGTCTTCCACGCCCAGTTCCTTTCGCTTCGCTTCGAGTTCTGCCTCGAGCTGTTCAAGATATTCGCGGGCACGGCTCTGCAGCTCGTTGGCGGTTTCCTCGTCGAAACCCTCGATGCTGGTGAGCTCCCGTGGGTCCACCAGGGCCAGATCTTCGACCGAACCGAAGCCTTCGGAGGCGAGCAACTGACCGACGACTTCGTCGACGTTGAGGGCTTCCATGAAGACGCGGGTGGAATTTTCGAAGTCGGCCTGACGGCGCTCCGATTCTTCCTGCTCGGTAAGAATGTCGATGTCCCAGCCGGTGAGCTGCGAGGCGAGACGCACGTTCTGTCCGCGCCGTCCGATCGCAAGAGACAACTGGGTATCCGGAACGACAACTTCAATGCGTTCGCGGTCTTCGTCGATAACAACTTTCGCCACTTCGGCGGGCGCCAGCGCGTTGACGACGAAGGTCGCGATGTCCGGCGACCATGGAATGATGTCGATCTTCTCGCCCTGCAACTCGTTGACCACGGCCTGCACGCGCGAGCCGCGCATACCGACGCAGGCGCCGACCGGATCGACCGAGGAATCGCGGGAAATCACGCCGATTTTCGCGCGCGAACCCGGATCGCGGGCCACAGCCTTGATCTCGACGATGCCGTCATAGATTTCAGGCACTTCCTGCGCGAACAGCTTCGCCATGAACTGCGGATGGGTGCGGGACAGGAAAATCTGCGGTCCGCGGGTTTCGCGGCGCACGTCGAAAATGTACGAGCGCACGCGGTCGCCGTTGCGGAACACTTCGCGCGGCAGCATTTCGTCGCGGCGGACGATGGCTTCGCCACGGCCCAGATCGACGATGACGCTGCCGTATTCGACGCGCTTGACCACGCCGTTGACGATCTCGCCGATGCGATCCTTG
>CALRLJ020000259.1:0-5659 GCA_943368635.1 Sediminibacterium ginsengisoli
TTGCCGATGGCGGCGATGGTTTCGGGCGCCAGCACCAGTCCGTCGCGGGTCATGTCCTCGAACTGGTTCAGCACCGCGACCGACCGGGAGGCGAGGGCTGGAAGACCCGACAGCACCCGGCCAAGTTCGCCGGCACCGGCCACCGCGCCCTCGATCTTGCCGAGCGGGCCGAGATTGCGCGCGATCCATTCGCGCACCACGGGATCTGCGGTGGTCCAGATGTCGAGCTTGGGATCGAAGCCGCGCGCAACGCCTTCGACCACCACCATGGTCTTTTGCAGCAAGATCAGTTCGGGCCGCGTGCGCATATCGAACAGGCCGGTGACCTCGAGCAGCAGCGACAGCAGTTTCGCCATCGAGATTTCGTCGGCGGCGCGGTTATGGATCGGTTCGCCGATGGCACGGATGGCCTGCGCGAAATTTTCCACCGAATGATGCGACGGTACATAGCCCGCCTCGAAATGAACTTCTGCGACGCGGCGATAGTCGCGGGTAATGAAGCCCAGCAGAATTTCTGCGAGGAAGCGGCGCTCTTTCAAACCGAGCCGGCCCATGATGCCGAAATCGACCGCGACCAGCCGCCCGGTCTCATCGACGAACAGATTGCCGGGGTGCATGTCGGCGTGGAAGAAGCCGTCGCGCAATGCATGGCGCAGAAAATTCTGGATTACCTTGCGGCCGAGATCCGGCAGATCGATCCTTGCTGCTTCAAGTTTCGCGCGATCGTTCAGCGCGATGCCGTCGATCCACTCCATGGTCAGCACGTGGTGGCTGGTGCGGTCCCAATCCACGGTCGGAATCCGGAACTCGTGGTCGTCCTTGGTGTTCTCCGCCATCTCGGAGAGGGCGGCGGCCTCCAGCCGCAGGTCCATTTCCATCGCTACCGAACGCGCCAGCGTATCGACGATCTCGATCGGGCGCAGCCGCCGCGCTTCGGAAGAGATTGCTTCGATCTTGCGCGCAGCGAACATGAAATCGCTGAGGTCATGACGAAACCGTCCGCCGACACTGGGCCGCAGCACCTTGACGGCAACCGTCTTGCGAACGCCGTCTGTCTCGACCTCGGCGCGATGCACCTGCGCGATGGAGGCAGCGGCGACCGATTCGCCGAAACTTGCAAAGACTGCAGCCACAGGCTTATCGAACGCAGTGACGATCACGGCTTCGGCTTGCGCTTGCGGAAACGGCGGCAGGCGATCTTGAAGATTTTCAAGATCGCGCGCCATCGCGACGCCGACCACATCGGGGCGGGTGGCGAGGAACTGGCCGAGCTTGACGTAAGTCGGACCGAGCCGGGTCAACGCGCGGGACAACCGTCCGCTGGTGGCAGCACCACGCCGCTCGATCAGCCGCGCCATGCGCACGGCGAACTGCGCCTGCGGCGGCAGGGTCGAGGGATCGGCAAAACCGAACACGCCTTCGCGCGCGAACACGTAGCCCGCGCGCGCAAGTCTCATCGTATGAGTGAGGGCAGCAATCACAAACGCCAGCCTGAATGGAGCGCGACGATGCCGCCGGACATGATGTCGTGCTTTACGCGCGAGAATCCCGCTGCGCGGATCATGTCGGAGAAAGCGTTCGGCTTCGGAAACTGCCGGATCGATTCGACCAGATAGCGATAGGACTCGGCGTCGCCAGTAATCGCGCGCCCGAGTTGCGGGATCACGTTGAACGAAAACAGGTCGTAGATTTTATCGAGACCCGGCACATCGACGCTTGAGAATTCAAGGCACAGGAACCGCGAGCCGGGTTTCAGCACCCGATAAGCCTCGCTCAATGCCAGCGGAATGCGCGGCACGTTGCGGATGCCGAAGGCGATGGTGTAGGCGTCGAAGCTGTTGTCTGCAAAGGTGAGCGCCTCGGCGTTGCCCTCGACGAACGACACCTGATGGTCGAGATGTTGCGCGATCGCGCGCTCGCGGCCCACGCTCAGCATCTCGGTGTTGATGTCGCAGACGGTGGCCTGAAATCCGTGCCCCGCCGCCTTGGCTGCGCGGAAGGAAATATCGCCGGTGCCGCCTGCCACATCGAGCAGCGCGAACGGCGCGTCGGCGCGCGGCGGATTGAGCGCGGTGATCATCGCCTCTTTCCAGAGCCGGTGCATCCCGCCCGACATCAGGTCGTTCATCAGGTCGTAGCGCTTGGCCACGCTGTGAAACACCTCGTTCACCAGCGTCTGCTTCTCGCCAAGCTCCACATCCCGGAAGCCGAAATGCGTCGTTCCGTCAGGCCGTTCCATACTTTGTCTATCCAAGCGGCTTTTTTCGGCGGGACCATAGCCTGCCGCGCGGCATCGCGCTACATACCCTGTCGCAACACGCGTCAAGGTTAATGCGCATATAGCCTGCGGGATCGCCGATGCCGATCGAATTCAGTCGAGTTATTCCCACCCTGCGGATGTTCGATACCCGCAAGGCGCGGGAGTTCTATATCGAATATCTCGGCTTCAAGGTCGATTTCGAGCATCGTTTCGAGCCGGCGCTGCCGCTGTTTCTGGGGATCTCGCGCGGCGGAATACAACTATACCTGAGTGAGCATCACGGCGACGGCTCACCCGGCGTGCATATCACCGTCGATATGGTTGGACTTGCAGAGTACCACGCAGAACTGGCGGCTAAGGGTTACAACTATATGCGTCCGGGCCTCGAGCGGCAGCCCTGGGGCGTCACCACGATGACCGTGTACGATCCATTCTCCAATCACATCATCTTCACCGAAGCCGACAAGGCCTCGGCATGAGCGTGACCGATGCCTGAATTGCCCGAGGTCGAAACCGTCCGCCGTGGCTTGCAGCCGGTGATGGAAGGGCAGCGGATCGCGCGCGTCGAAACACGCCGCGCGGGCTTGCGGTTTCCGTTCCAGACCGATTTCGCCGCGCGCCTCGAAGGCAAGACGGTCAGCGGTCTCGGCCGGCGTGCGAAATACCTGATGGCCGACATGGACAATGGCGATGTGCTGCTGATGCATCTCGGCATGTCGGGGTCGTTTCGTGTGACGCTTCCCGAGGGCGAGCGCACACCCGGCGACTTTCATTATCCGCGCAGCGAGAACCGGACTCACGATCATGTGGTGTTTCACATGGCGTCGGGTGCGATGATCTCGTTCAACGATCCACGCCGCTTCGGTTACATGAAGATCGTGCCGCGCGTCGACATGGACGCAGAACCGTTGCTGCGCGGTCTCGGGCCTGAACCGCTCGGCAACGAATTTGATGCGGCGATGCTGGCGCGTTCCTGCGCGGGCAAGAAGACCTCGCTGAAAGCCGCGCTGCTGGACCAGCGCGTGGTCGCAGGCCTCGGTAACATCTATGTCTGCGAAGCGCTGTTCCGCTCGCATCTGTCGCCGAAGCGGCAAGCCTCGACATTGACCGATCGCAAAGGCGGGGCCACCGATCACGCCAAGCGTCTGGTCGGTTCAATCCACACCGTGTTGAACGCGGCGATCAAGGCGGGCGGCTCGTCGCTGCGCGATCATCGCCAGACCGACGGCGAGCTTGGATATTTCCAGCATTCGTTTCTGGTTTATGATCGCGAAGGCGAACCCTGCAAGACACCGAAGTGCAAGGGCACGGTGAAACGGTTTACGCAGAGCGGACGTTCGACGTTCTGGTGTCCGACCTGCCAGAAGTAACAACATTCGCGTAGACATCGGTCGCAGGTTGCGAGCTCGGCGCTCGCCAAAGTCCCTCCGCAAACGAAATGTCAAAACGGTGACGGACTCCGGCGCATAAGGCGAGACGGTGACGAACCTGTGCGCGCGCCGTCGTTCGCTGAAAACGGGGCGATTGCCGTGCGATCCCCTCGTTTCGCTGACGGCAGGCGAGATTATTTCCTCACGCACACCAGCCGCAGCACCGAGGCTTTGGCATCGGATGCACCTGACGCGACCGCGACACTCTTTGCTTTCAAAAACTCGCGCACCGAATCGGCGGACACTAGTAAAGCTTGCGACGGCAGTGGCGTGCCTGCGGGTCCGGCGACAACCGCGGGCTTCAGCCGCGCAACGCCGGCGAATTTTCCGTCGCCATCGCGTGCCGCAGCACCCGAGAAACCCAGCGCCGGTTCCGGCGACAGCGTGATGTCGGTGCCGGCGGGTGCGGCAATCGCTGCCACGACCGTCACGGCATTGCGGCCGCCCTGGCTTTGCGGATCGGCAATGCCGGTCAGGCTGAGATTCGGTTTCACCGCACCATTGTCCGCCATCGCCATCGGCTTCAATCCGCTCGCGCCGTAGATACGCAGCAGCGCCAATTCGCGCGCTTCATCGTCCGCGATGCGGGTGGCATTGCCGTATCCCGGCACGGCGATGGTCATGCAGCCGTCGGTGGCCTGACGATCCGCAATGATCGCGCCATCGGCGCTGGCGACGATACCGGTGGAGTACTCGACCTTCTTGCGCGGCGGCGGGCCGGCTTGCGCCACGCCATTGCCCGGAAACGGATTGTAAGCGCTCGACATCGCCACCGTGACCGGGATCATGGTGCCCTCGGTGGCCTGATCGTACAGGATGGTGAGGATACGGACTTCATTGTTGCGGGTCTGGCCGCGAATGTAGAATTTCTTCAGGCCCTGCGATCCCGACAGCACGAAGAAATCCGGCTTCACCACGCTGTAGTCGGTCTTGCGTGCGTTCAGCTTTTTCTCGCTGGCAGCCACCGTTGCGGTGGTGGCGCTGGCTTCCTTGCGGCGGGCGAATTCGATCTGGATGGTGCCGGTGGCGGAGGACCATTTGGTGCCGTTGACGTCGCTGACGATCAGCGGCACCAGCTTCGAGGGCAGGCCGATCCGCGCGCCGCTGGTTGCATCGCTCAACACCTTCCAGCCGACATTGTCCTGCAGCTTTTTCGCATCCGCGCTCAACACGCTGCGTTCCTGCGCGTTCAGCACGCCGGTCTGCTTGGCCCCGTGATCCTTCTGGAACGCCTTGATGGCAGCCACCATCCGGTCGCTGGCCTCGCCATTGATCGCGCCGTTATAGAGACTGACCCAGGCGAGATCCGACTGGATCGCAAGACGCTCTGCCTGCTCCATCGCCTTGGCGGTATCGACCGGAGTCTGCACCGCCGGGCGGATCGGAACCGTGGTCACCGGCTTCGGCTTGATCTGCGCCGGTGCCTGCTTGGTTTGCGAAGATTTGGCCTGTGGAGGCTTGGCGGCCGGGGTTTGCGCCGCGGCGTGGCCGAGCGTGGCAGCCATCGTCAGCGCGAGGGCGAATGGCAGTTTCATGAATGGTCTCATTGCTGGTAATAAGCGCATCCGAGCATAGAACATGATGCCGAAAGGGGGATACCGCTTTTCGGGCCGGTCGTGTTTCAAAGTAACGATGGTTTGTCCGCAGCAGCGGGGCTGCGGTTCGATGGCGCGGCAAAAATCGCTGGCGCAAGAGT
This sequence comes from Sediminibacterium ginsengisoli, assembly GCA_943368635.1. Classification (GTDB taxonomy): domain Bacteria; phylum Pseudomonadota; class Alphaproteobacteria; order Rhizobiales; family Xanthobacteraceae; genus Afipia. The sequence goes on from CALRLJ020000259.1 coordinate 5,387, forward strand.
GATGATACCAGTGATCCGGTTCCGACATTCGTACTGTATTCTTCGCGGGCACTTTACAAATGTCAGAACCAAAGGATCACTGGAATTATAGTTTGCTAGTGTCCTTTCGAACCCGACGTTCGCCAAGGCCGCGCTGCGAAATGGAGCGAACGTCGGGTTCGGGACATTAGAATGCTGACATCTGAAGAACTGGAGCGCTATGCGCGCCATATAGTGCTGCGCGAGGTTGGCGGTCCCGGTCAGGCCGCGCTGAAGGCGTCGCGCGTGCTGGCG
>CALRLJ020000260.1:0-5634 GCA_943368635.1 Sediminibacterium ginsengisoli
CGCAGAAAGATCTGCTGGCGCTGATCGCCAAGCTCAATGCCGATACCAGCGTGCACGGCATTCTGGTGCAGCTTCCATTGCCCAAGGGCCTCGATACGCAGACGATCATCAACGCCATCGATCCGGCGAAAGATGTCGACGGCCTGCACCCGATCAATGCCGGGCGGCTCGCCAACGGGTTGCCGGCGCTGACGCCCTGTACGCCGCTCGGCTGCATCATTCTGGCTAAGACCGTTCATGCCTCGCTGGAAGGTTTGAATGCGGTCATCATCGGCCGGTCGAATCTGGTGGGCCGCCCGCTGGTGCAATTGCTGCTCAATGAAAACGCCACCGTGACCATCGCGCATTCGCGCACGCGCGATCTTGCTTCCATCTGCAGGAATGCCGATCTGCTGCTTGCCGCTGTGGGCAAGCCCGAAATGGTCAAGCGCGACTGGATCAAGCCCGGCGCCACCGTGATCGATGTCGGCATCAATCGCATTCCCGGCGCTGACGGCAAGAACAAGCTGGTCGGCGATGTGGCCTATCAGGAGGCGCTCGGCGTCGCCGGTGCGATTACGCCGGTGCCCGGCGGCGTCGGCCAGATGACGGTGGCTTGTTTGCTGGTGAATACGCTGCGCGCGGCATGCGCGATCAAGGAGCTTGCGGCGCCGGCTGTCTGACGCTCAGGGCGTTACCATATTCTGCAGCAGCCGCCGGTAGAAGCGAATCATGTCGGCGTAGTTCGTCACGCTCAACCGCTCGTTGGTGCCGTGAAAGCGCTTGAGGTCTTCGGCCGTGGCGCGCACCGGCGAAAAGCGGAAGATGCTGTCGGTCACATCGAGATAGTTGCGCGAGTCGGTCGCCGCGACCATCAGGCCCGGCACCACCAATGTATCCGGAAAAATCTCGCGGATGGTCCGGTTCACCGCCTGATAGTTCGGCGTGGCGGTGGAGGTCACCGGCGGCGGGTTGGTATTGCCCGGCTTCGGCGTCACCGTGATGCGATCGTCGGCGATGATGGATGTGACACGCGCGATCGCGCTGTCCTCGGTCTCGCCCGGCAGCAGGCGGAAATTCACCGTCGCTGTTGCGCGGCCCGGCAGCACGTTTTCCGCGTTGCCTGCGTTGAAAACTGTGATCGCCGTGGTGGTGCGGATCGCGGCAGCGGTCTGCGGGGCCTTTTCCAGTTGCATGCGCACAAGCGGTTCGAGCAGCCACAGATTCGACAGCGCGACGCGGCTGCTGAAATTCATGTCCGGCGCGGCGGTTTCCAGCGTTTCGCGCATCACGCCTTTGATGGCAGCCGGGAACGGATTGTTTTCAAGCCGTGCCAGCGCCGCACTCAGCTTGCCGATGGCGGTGTCGCGCGGCGGCAATGAGGAATGGCCCGGCGTTGCCGTGGTGGACAGATCGAGCGTGACATAACCTTTTTCGGCGACGCCGACCAGCGCCACCGGCTTGTCGATGCCCTTGAGAATGCCTTCGGTAATCAGCAGGCCTTCGTCGAACACGAAATCGAGGCGCACACCGCGCGATTGCAGCAGCTTCGAGATCGCGATTGCGCCGCGCTTGCCGGAAACTTCCTCATCGTGACCGAACGCGAGATAGACCGTTCGCTTCGGGCGGAAGCCGTCTTTGGCCAGTTGCTCGACCGCTTCCAGCATCGCGAACAGGTTTCCCTTGTCGTCCCACGAGCCTCGGCCCCAGATGAAACCGTCTTTGACCTCGCCGCTGAACGGCGGCACCTGCCAGTCGCCTTCGGTGCCTGGCGCGATCGGCACCACGTCCTGATGCGCCAGCAGCGCGATCGGCGCGGCCTTCGGGTCACTGCCTTCCCACGTATAAAGCAGGCTGTAATTGCCGACGATCTCGCGCTTGGCTGCGGCATGAAACGCCGGAAAACTTTTTGCGATCAACTCGTGCAGCGCGCGAAACGCCTCCGCGCTCCGGTCGGCATCGGTGGCGCTGGCGATAGTCTGCAACCGAACCGCTGCGCCGAGCCGTTGCGCGGCGGCCTGCTCGTCGATGGTCACGGGTGCGACCGGGGCCACCGCGATCTGCTGCGAGGATTTCCGCACCGTGTTCGCAATCAGAACGGCTGCGAGAATAACGACGACCGCGATCAGGAGCAGGACGATGTTGCGGAGGATTCGGACCATGCGGCGCATTGTTTGAATCCTCCGGAGCAGGGCGCTTGATTACTTCTTCTTCGCGCGCGCAATGCCTTCGAGGATCAGCTTGCGGGCATCCTCTGCGTTGCCCCAGCGCAGCACCTTCACCCACTTGTTGGGTTCGAGATCCTTGTAATGCTCGAAGAAGTGCTGGATCTGCTGCAGCGTGATCTCGGGAAGATCGCTGTAGTTGACCACCTTGTCGTAGCGCTGCGTCAGCTTCGACGTCGGCACTGCAATGATCTTCTCGTCGCCGCCGGCTTCGTCTTCCATGAACAGCACGCCGACCGGGCGCACCGCGATTACGGCGCCCGGCACGATGGCGCGGGTGTTCGCAACCAGCACGTCGCACGGATCGCCGTCGTCGGAGAGGGTGTGCGGGATGAAGCCGTAATTCCCCGGATAGCGCATCGCCGTGTAGAGGAAGCGGTCGACCACCAGCGTGCCGGCGTCCTTGTCCATCTCGTACTTGATCGGCTCGCCGCCGACCGGCACTTCGATGATGACATTCACTTCGTCAGGTGGGTTTTTTCCGATTGAGATCGCGTCGATGCGCATGACAGGCCTTGTGTGGGTTCGGGCGAATGCGCGGACTGGTTAGCGAATCGGGGGCACCGCCGAAAGCTGAAAAAGCGGTCCGATAGTATCAGGCTGGCGCGCGGATCGGGCCGTTCAGGCGCAAATCAGGCCGTCCAGGCGAACGCGACCTTATCGAGCGATCTGTCGCCGAATCGCTCCGAGGAGCGCGCGACCATGCGCCCGCCGAGGGTGCGGTAGAACTCGACCGCCGGCTCGTTGTCCGAAAGCGCCCAGATCACCATGCTCTTGAGCCCGCTCTGGATCAGATCGCGCTTGGCGGAGGTGAACAGGCGGCGGCCGAAGCCGAGGCCCTGAAATTCCGGACGCAGGTAAAGCTCGTAGATTTCGCCTTCGAAATGCAGGCTGCGGGCGCGGTTGCGGCCGTAATTGGCATAGCCCGCAACCTTGTCGCCGAACGACAACACGCTGACGCGGCTGCCTTTTCGGATCGCTGAATCCCACCATTGCGGGCCGCGGCGATTGATCAGCTTTTCGAGTTCGGCGCCGGGAATGATTCCCTGATAGGCGGCGCGCCATGCTTCGTCATGCGTTGCAGCAACCGCCGACGCATCGGAAGCCTTGGCTGGACGAACTTCGATAAGGATCGTGCTCATGGTGCAATCAAAGCAACTCGCGGCCCCGCCTTCAAGGTCCATCGTTAATTATCGGTTAATATGTGGGGTTTTTGCATCAGGTGAAGGGTGTCCTGTACCGAAAGGGGACAGGACTGCGCCGCAAATCGCTTGGCTTGGCTGTTGGCGGCGGGCAAAGATCGCCGGACATGAGAAAACCGCACCTACTCAAAGCCGTCCTTCTGCTTCTTGCGGTTGGTCTTTCGTCCCATGCACCCGCAAGGGGCGAGAATCGGTTGGGTGTGCAGGGCAGCGAAGGTCAGCCCAATCGGCGGCAGGAATGGCTGGTGCCGACGCAAGATCAGATCACACCTTCGCGAGCGGTTCTGTTTCGCCCGCCGGGCAAAGGCCCGTTCCGTCTCGCTGTGATCGCGCATGCCTCGACGCAAAACAGGCTGGCGCGCGCGCAGATGCCGCAGCCGGAATATACCGCGCTCGCCTCGGCGCTGGTGGCGCGCGGCTTCGCCGCGCTGGTGCCGCAACGTCCCGGCCACGGTAAAACCGGCGGGCCATATCTCGAAGACCAGGACGGCTGCGACAATGCCGAGTACATGCTGTCGGCGCGCTCGACCGGCGAGTCGATCATGGCGGCACTCAATTTCATGCGTACGCAACCGTTCATACGCAAGGATGACTCGGTGATCGTCGGCCATTCCGCGGGCGGCTGGGGCGCGCTGTCGCTCTCCGATCGAAGTCCGAAAAACATTTCGGCGATTGTTGTGTTCGCGCCCGGACGCGGCGGCCGCGCCAACGATCGCGCGGGCAATATCTGCGCGCCGGACAAGCTCATCGCAGCCGCCAAGGAATTCGGCGAGGACGCGAAAGTGCCGGTGACATGGCTGGTGGCGGAGAACGATTCGTATTTCTCGCCGGAGTTCTCGAAAAAAATGGCCGATGCCTTCATCGAGGCCGGCGATGACAAGGTGGATTTTCGGGTGCTGCCGCCGTTCGGCAAGGAAGGCCACTGGCTGGCGGAGGCGGGGGATGCGGCGACGATGGAGCAGCTTCTTAGCGCTGCGCTGGGAACCGCTATTCAGGCACCGGTCGCGCAGGGTGTTGCGAAGAAGAAATAGCGCGACGCATTAGATCCCCATCACTTCTCCCGCGGCCCGCACGCCCGTCTCCTGCGCGCCGTGCGCGGTGGAGAAGAAGTTTGGCGAGGTGGCTTCGCCAGCAAAGAACAACCGGCCATCGACAGGTGCCGCGAGCACGGTGCGGTCGTCGGCGTGGCCGGGCAGGGCGTGCGAATACGATCCCAGTGCGAACGGATCGTGCGCCCAGCGCGATTCGCGGAGCGGCTTGAGTTTCCTGCGATAGTCGGAGCCGAGCAGAGCGACGATCTCATCGATGCTTTGCCCGGCCAGCGCGCCGTCGCCGGCGTCTTCCAGTTGTTGCGCGAACTTGCCGCCGAAAAATCCCTCGATGCAGTTCTGGCCGAACGGGCGGAGATGGTAGGTGCCCATCGCCGTGCGCATGGTGGCGGCGCGCAGACTGCCGTCCTTCGGCAAATCATGCGGGCCGTCGAGCGCCAGCATCACCTTGTCGGCAAGGCCGAGCGGCAGGCCCGCGGCGGCGTTCACTTTCGCAGGCAATGTCGGATGAAAGCGGATCGATTGATTGGCGAGAAGATTCGTCGGTGCGGTTACAATGACCTTGTTTGCGGTCAGCGTGCCGCGCGAGGTTTCGATTTTTATGCGCGCGCTGGAATGATCGATTAGCGTGACCGCGCAGTTCAACGCCACCGGACACGGCGCGCCGTAGGCTGCGATCAGCGCGCCGTAGCCGCGCCGCACCCGCCAGTTGATCTCGGTGTCTTCGTAGGCGTCCATGTCGTAAAGCGAAACCTGGTCGAGTTCGCAGCCGTTGATGTATGTCGAGATGGCGTCGATCATCGGATTCCAGCGATTGCCGGGTTCGAGACAGGCACTTGCTGCACTGTCGCGCGCGTTGTCGGAGGCTTGTTCGGCGCGTTCGTAAAATGCATCCAGCGCGGCGATGAAGTCGGCGCGGTCCTGCGCCGGAAATCCCCTGTCGTCACTCTGCTCGCGCCACGGCGGCCGCGTTCTGTCGATCTCGAATCCGAGCTGTTCGGCGATGGGCACGAACGGGTTCTTGTCGGCGGAGTGCAGCCAGCCGCAGCCGAGATCGAACGGAATGTCACCGGGCGTGATGATCGTGTGGCTGCGGCCGCCGATGCGGTCGCGCGCTTCAAGAATGAGAATCGAAAGGCCGGAGCCTTCAAGCGTCCGTGCAGCGGCAAGGCCGGCGGC
>CALRLJ020000261.1:0-5621 GCA_943368635.1 Sediminibacterium ginsengisoli
GGTATTATGCACGCGACGGAGCTAGTTGCAAGTGATTTGCAAGAGCGGATACGGAACCGGCCGTCCCGCTCGGCAAGAGTCACCCATTGAAAGACCCGTGTCGCCCTGTAGCGTGAAGGGACTTCAACAAGGATCCAATGAATGAGCAAAATCGAGCAACCGCATCCAAAAGGTCTCCTGCAAAATCCGGCTTTCTCACAGGTCGTCGTCGCGTCAGGCGCGCGCACCGTTTACACGGCAGGTCAGGTTGCAATCGATGAGCAAGGCGCACTTGTCGGGGTTGGTGACCTCGCAGCGCAGACAACCCAGGTCATGCACAATGTGGGTCTCGCCCTTGCCGCCGCCGGTGCAACATTTGCCGACGTGGTCAAGATCACGACCTATGTCGTGAACTACAAGCCCGAGCATCGAATGATCGTCGGCAAAGCCCGCGCGCCCTTCTTCGCCAAGATGACGCCACCGGCGAGCACCCTTGTCGGCGTGGCTGCCCTTGCCTTGCCGGAATGGCTGGTCGAGATCGAGGCGATAGCCGTGATCGGCTGATATTGCGCCAATCGACCGGCCCGTGCTGTGCTTTGCGTTAGGAAGATGACTTGCTTTCGCCTTCCGTCTCGAAGTCGCCCGGCTGGGGCGGCGCAATCGGCGTGAACTGGCAGCGGTCCGGCTTGAGATCGACCAGCGGCGTGCCGTCGAGACAATCGAGGCCGCGCACCGATACGGTGTTGCCTTCAATACCTACGAGCTTCGCGACGGATGTGCCGAGTGGATTGGGGCGCACCGGCGACCTCAGCGCAAACGTGCCGTGTGTGTTGGTATCGCTGGCGGGACTTTGATGCACGAGATCGCGCCGCGACTGGTGTAGCCAGTAAATCACCTCGACCTGTGTGAACTTATCGAGCCCTTTCAGCGCCGGCACCCACGGATCGAAAATCTCGATCCTGCAGATCGGCCCGTCATGACGGCCCTGTCGCGGCGTCATCAGTCTGTCGGTCCACGGTGTGTGGATGCGGCCGATGAACACCAAACCCGCATCGGTCGGTGGCGGCGGATCGACCGCGACCTCGCCGTCACGGATTTCGTTGTAGCGGACCATTCAAACATTCCTCGCAATAGCAAAGCGCCATCAAGCGGAATGTATCCTCTCTCCCCGTTTACGGGGAGAGGTAAAGACAACTAGTCGATCACCTTGCCGAACTTGTTCGACTTCGGGAAACCGTGCGCCAGACGGCCCGCGTCCGCGCGGTTGCCGCGCCAATCGGTGAGTTCTTTCCAGGTCGAACTCTGGTCGCGACCCGCAGAATCCTTCCAGGTCATGCCGTCCTTGGCGGTGAACGTCATCACGTCCGACAGCTTGCCGCCGCTGTACTTCTGCAAGCGCACACCGCGCCCGCGCGCCATCTCAGGCACTTGCTCGAGCGGGAAGACCACCATCTTGTGGTTGGTGCCGATCACAGCAACAGTATCGCCGCTGACGGTTACGATCGCTGCCGCCTCGTTAGGGGCAGTCACATTGAGAACCTGTTTGCCCTTGCGGGTATTGGCGACACAATCGTTCTCATTGACGACGAAGCCCTGCCCGTCGCTGCTAGCGACGAGGAACTTGCGGTCGCTCTTCTGCACGAACATCGACACGATGTTGGCATCGCCTTCCATATCGATGGTCATACGGATCGGGTCGCCGTGCCCACGCCCGCCCGGCAGCTTCTGCGCGTCGAGGGTGTAGAAACGCCCGTTGGTGGCGAATAGCGTCAGCTTGGATGTGCTCTCGGCGAAGAACGAGAAGCCCATGCTGTCATCGGTCTTGAAGGCGAGGTTCGACAAATCCTCGACATGACCTTTCATCGTGCGGACCCAGCCCTTGTCGGACACGACCACGGTGATCGGCTCGCGTTCGATCAGTGCCTCCTCGATGGCGGCGAGATCATGCTCCGGCGCGTCGGCGAACTGCGTGCGCCGTTTTCCGAGCGGCGTCTTGGGGCCGAAGGTGTCGCGCACCTTCCTGACCTGCTCGCCGACCTTCTTCCACTGCGCTTCTTCGGAAGCGACCAGCGCCTTGAGATCCTTCAGTTCCGCGCGCAGCGCCTTGTCCTCGCCGCGGATTTCCATTTCCTCCAGCTTGCGCAAATTGCGCAGCCGCATGTTGAGAATGGAATCCGCCTGCAGGTCGGTCAGCTTGAAGGTCTTGATCAACACCGCCTTCGGCTCGTCCTCGGTGCGGATGATCTTGATCACCTTGTCGAGGTTGAGATAGGCGATCAGATAACCGCCCAGCACTTCAAGGCGATGCTCGATCTGGCTCTTGCGGTAATTCGCGCGGCGGACGAGGACATCGCGCAGATGGTCGAGCCACTCGCGCAGGCACTCTGCAAGGCCGAGCACCTTCGGAATGCGGCCCTTCACCAGCACGTTAAGGTTCAGCGGAATCTTGCTTTCAAGCTCGGTCTGCTTGAACAGCGTTTCCATCAGCACTTCGGGATCGACGTTGCGCGACTTCGGCTCGATGACGATGCGCACGTCCTCTGCCGACTCGTCGCGGATGTCGCCGACCAGCAGCAGCTTCTTCTCGTTGAGAAGTTCAGCGATGCGCTCGATCAGGCGAGACTTCTGCACCAGCCACGGAATTTCCGTGACCACGATATTCCAGGTGCCGCGTGCGCCCTCTTCCTGCGCCCACTTCGCACGAACACGGAACGAACCGCGCCCGGTCGCATAGGCTTCAGCGATGCTCTCATGGGAATCCACCACGATGCCACCGGTCGGAAAGTCCGGACCTTTTACATATTTCAGCAGGCCGCGCGATTTGGTAGCGGGCTTGTCGATCAGATGCAGCGCCGCATCGCAAAGCTCGGCCGCATTATGCGGCGGGATCGAGGTCGCCATACCGACCGCGATGCCTTGTGCGCCATTGGCAAGCAAATTCGGAAACGCGCCCGGCAGCACGATCGGCTCTTGCGACTGGCCATCGTAATTCGGGCGAAACGCGACCGCGTCCTCGTCGATGCCTTCCATCAAAAGCCGGCCGACTTCCGTCATGCGCGCTTCGGTGTAGCGGTAGGCCGCCGGATTATCGCCGTCGATATTGCCGAAGTTGCCCTGCCCGTCCACCAGCGGATAGCGCGAGGAGAAATCCTGCGCGAGGCGCACCAGAGCGTCGTAGATCGACTGGTCACCGTGCGGATGGAACGAGCCCATCACGTCGCCGACGATCTTCGCGGATTTCTTGAATGGTGTGCCGGGATCGAGCCGCAGCAGCCGCATGCCGTACAGGATACGGCGATGAACCGGCTTCATCCCGTCGCGCGCATCCGGCAGCGCGCGATGCATGATGGTGGAGAGCGCATAGGCGAGATAACGCTCTTCGAGCGCCTCGCGGAGTGCGACCTCCTGAATGTCCATTGGCTCCGGTGGAATCAGTCTTTTGCCCATGCCAAGGGGTTAACTCCTGTCTGGCCGACGAACAACATCTGATTCGCTGATTTTTAAGTGCTTTTAAGCCGTACGGGCTGCTTATTCGGCAGCCGCCCGCGCGCGTGGCCGCGTCACAGCCGCGATGAAGCCGTCGCGCGCATCAGAATGGCCCTGCCCGCGCGGCTCCAGCACGTTGCGCAACAGGAACAGACCCGTCAGCCGGAAGCCGTCCTCGATGTCCTGCCCGGACCAGCCATTACTCCCGTCGTCGCTCTCACGCAGGAACGGCGGTAACGGCAGCAGCCGGTCACGCCAGGGCTCGCCCGCCTGCCGCGAAACCGCGGCGCCCGACTTCGGCGAGACATAAATCAGATCGCTCATTGTCCCGCTCGCAGCGCAGACCGACAGATCGAGGCCGAAGCCAAGCTCGGTCAGCATCGCAAGCTCGAACCTGACCAGTTGCATTCCGGCTGTGGCCGCATCGTCGAAGTCGTTGAGAATGGATTCCAGTATCTCATAGATGTCTTCATGCGGGTCGCGTTCCGGCAACAGCCGGACCAGCGACGCCAGATGCGTCACGCCATAGACCGCATGCGACGATCCGAACATCGTGGCGGCACGCAGCCTCGTTCCCTCAATCGCGTAATATCCGAGATGTTCGTCGAGGCGCGCACGCCAAACCGCATTAACGGTATTGCCGGGCTGGAGCAGCGGGCGCATTCGTGAGCCCGAGCCGCCGCGCACCAGACCGAGATGACGGCCGTGGCTGCGCGTGAGCAGTTCAACGATGGCGCTGGATTCGCCATGCCGCCGCACACCCAGGACAATGCCTTCGTCGGTCCATTCCATGGTCAGAGCTTACAGGATTCTGCGCCCATCCGCAGCGATAAGGGCGGTCATTCCGGTTGACGGAACCACTCCTGCGCATCGCCGGTAAACGAGAAATACAAGCCGAGGGCCGTCAGAGCCGTCGAGATCACATCGACAAACGAGCCAAACTGCATACCGGTCTCGCCCACCGTGGTGACGATGGAAGCAACAGACAGCATCAGGGCCGCCACAAGAACCATCCGGGCCCAATGCTTGCGCCGGTGCGCGGCAAGCCAGACCAACTGGACAAATCCCAGCGTCATTGCGGCCGCGATAAAATTGATCGCCAGCTTGGTCGATTCGCTCACGTCGTCAGGCATGCGGTCCAGAAACGCCGCCGACAGCGCGTCGATGAGCAGCGACAAATATAGCAGCACCTCGAAATAGAAGATGTTTGTCGGCACCTTGACGTCGGAACCCATCATTCTTTGGGAAACTCCAGCCCCATCTCGCGGTAGCGCTCCGGATCGTCGCCCCAGCCGTCACGCACCTTCACAAACAGGAACAGATGCACCGGCTGGCCGACGATTTCCGCGATCTCCTTGCGCGAATCCGCGCCGATCGCCTTGATCGTCGCGCCGCCCTTGCCGAGAACGATCTTGCGCTGGCTGTCGCGCTCCACAAAGATTGTCTGCTCGATCCGCACCGATTTGTCTTTCCGGTCGGTCCATGAGTCGGTCTCGACCGTGGACTGATACGGCAGCTCCTGATGCAGATGACGGTAGATTTTCTCGCGCGTGATCTCGGCTGCGAGATGCCGCAGCGGGGCGTCCGACATCTGATCTTCGGGATAATGAAACGGACCTGCGGGTACGTCTCTGGCGAGAGCGCGGCGCAGATCGTCCACGCCGTCACCCGACATCGCTGAAATCATGAACGTCTCGACGAACTGCATCCGCTCGTTGGCCTTCTGCGCCAGCGCAAGCAGCTTTTCGCGCGGCACAAGATCGATCTTGTTCAGCACCAGAATTTTCGGATGATTGACGGTGGCCAGCTTGTTGAGAATGGCATCCGCTTCCTCGTCGATGCCCGCGCGGGCGTCCAGCAGCACACAGACGAGGTCAGCGTCGTGAGCCCCGCTCCATGCGGTCGAGACCATGGCGCGATCGAGCCGGCGCTTGGGCGCGAAGATGCCCGGCGTATCGACCAGAATGATCTGCGCGTTGTCCTCGATCACGATGCCGCGGATCAGCGCGCGCGTGGTCTGCACTTTTTTCGAGACGATGGTGACCTTCGAGCCGACCAACGCATTGACCAGCGTCGACTTGCCGACATTCGGCGCGCCGATCAGCGCGACGAAACCGCAGCGCGTCTCGCGGTTTGAATTCTCTTGCAGTTCGTCA
>CALRLJ020000262.1:0-5616 GCA_943368635.1 Sediminibacterium ginsengisoli
GCGGCTTCAACGCATCGTGGTGGCGGCCTCCCGGCGGGCATTTGAGCTGTCCGAACGGCAGCTTCGCGCCGGAACGGCTGACATCGTGACTGTGCTAAACACGCAATTGACGCTATTTCAGGCTGAAGATTCGCTGGCGCAATTCCAGCTCGCCCGGTTGCTGGCGGTTGTCAGTCTTTATCAGGCATTGGGCGGCGGTTGGTCGCCAAAGACGGAAGGTCCGGCGAATGCTCTTTAAGCCCGATCTGAATGAGAAGGCCAAAGCGGCTGGCGAGGGGGTCGCCCGCGTCGCATCCGGCGCGCGTCGGCGAACCGTGTCGATCGCGGTCTGGCTGCTGATTATCGGCGGCCTCGGCTATCTCGGCTGGAGCTATTTCAAGAAAGCCGAAACGGCGACCCGCACACGGCCGGACATCGCGGTCCCCGTGCTCGCCGCCACGCCTCACATCGAGGACGTCCCGGTTTACCTCGACGGTGTCGGCACCGTGCGCGCGCTCAACAACGTGACCGTGCGTGCGCAGGTCAGCGGCAAGCTGCTGTCGGTGAAATTCAAGGAAGGTCAGGACGTCAAGGCAGGCGATGTGCTGGCTGAAATAGATCCGGCGATCTACCAGGCCCAGTTCGATCAGGCTGTTGCGAAGAAGGCGCAGGACGAAGCGACGCTGTCCAACGCGCGAACGGATTTGATCCGCTACCAGCAACTAGCGACGGCGAAAGCCGGTTCCGCGCAGCAAGCGGACACGCAGAAGGCGCTGGTCGCGCAGCTCGAAGCACTGGTGAAGTCGGATCAGGCGGCCATCGACAACGCGCAGGCCACACTCAGCTACACCAAAGTGGTCGCGCCGCTCGCCGGCCGCGCCGGACTGCGTCAGGTCGATCAGGGCAACATCGTCCAGCCGTCGGACGCCACCGGCGTGGTGGTGATTACGCAGCTGCAGCCGATTGCGATTCAATTCAGCTTGCCGCAGCAGCACATCGTCCGCGTCAACGCCGCGCTGGCGAAAGGCGCGCTGGCCGTGGATGTGTTCGGAAACGACGGCAAGACCGTCGCCGATACCGGCACAGTCAGCGGCATCGACAATCAGGTCGACCAGACCACCGGCACCGTGAAGGTGAAGGCGGAATTTCCCAATGCCCAGTTCCAGCTCTGGCCGGGACAGTTCGTCAATGTGCGCCTGAAAGTGCAGACGCTGGACAAGGTGATCGTCATTCCGACCTCGGCGGTTCAGCGCGGCCCGGCTGGCACGTTCGTGTACGTCATCGGTGACAACAACACCGTCTCCGCGCGGCCCGTGGTCGTCACCCAGCAGAACGAGACCAGCGCCGTGATCGCGTCGGGCATCACGGTTGCCGATCAGGTGGTCACGACCGGGTTTGCCAACCTGTCCGAGGGCGCGAAGATTGCCGTCAGCAAGGACTATCAGGCTCCGGCTCCGGACTTGGCACCGCGCAAGCAGCGGCCACGGCGAGGCGAAGCGAGCAGCGGACAGAAGGAGCAGGGAGCTTCACCGCAAGGCGGCAAACAGCAAAAGGGCGGCGGCGCGAAAGCGCCGCAGTGAGCCCGCGCTATAATGTGAGCGCACATCGATGAGCGTCTCTGAGCCATTTATCCATCGGCCGATTGCGACCTCGTTGCTCGGCATAGCGCTGCTGATCGGCGGCGCGCTTGGATATTGGGCGCTGCCGGTCTCGGCCCTGCCGCAGGTGGATTTCCCGACCGTGCAGGTGACGACCCAGCTGCCGGGGGCCAGTCCCGATGTTGCAGCCTCGCTGATTACCGCGCCGCTAGAGCGGCAACTCGGGCAGATCCCGTCGCTGGTGTCGATGACCTCGACCAGTTCGTTCGGCGTCAGCCAGGTCTCGCTGCAATTCGATCTCAGCCGCGACATCGACGGCGCGACGCAGGATGTGCAGGCCGCGATCAACGCCGCAGCCGGCGTGCTGCCGAAGAACCTGCCGTATCCGCCGACCTATGCAAAAGTGAATCCGGCCGACGCGCCGGTGCTGACGCTGGCGATGACGTCGGAGACGTCGCCGCTGCGGGCGATGAGCGACCTTGCCGACACGATGATGGCGCAGCGGCTGGCGCAGATTTCCGGCGTTGGACGTGTATCGATTTTGGGCGGGCTGAAGCCCGCAGTTCGCGTGCAGGCCGATCTTGCCCGGCTCGCGGCTTACGGCATTTCGATGGAAGACCTGCGCACCGCGATTGCGGGCGCGAACGTTTCCGGTCCGAAAGGGTCGCTCGACGGCGCGCAGCAGGCCTACACCATCGCGGCCAACGACCAGATCGCCACCGCCGACGCCTACAAGCCGATCATCATTGCCTATCGCAACGGCTCGCCCGTCACCATCGGCGACGTCGCGACGATCATCGACGGGCTGGAGAACGAAAAGACCGGCGCTTGGTATCAGGGCAAGCCCGCCGTCGTGATCGAGATCCAGCGCCAGCCGGGCGCGAACGTGATCGAGGTGGTGCGGCAGATCCGCGCTGAAATTCCGAAACTCCAGAAGGCTGTGCCTGCCGGTGTGAACCTGACCGTGGTCAGCGACCGCACCGTCACCATTCGCGCCTCGGTTCACGATGTGCAGTTCACGCTGGTCCTTAGCGTGGTTCTGGTGACGCTGGTGGTTCTGATCTTCCTGCGTTCGCTGCGCGCGACGCTGATTGCGGGCGTAGCGCTGCCGCTGTCGCTGATCACCAGCTTCGGCGTGATGTATTTCGCAGGCTTCAGCCTCGACAATCTTTCCTTGATGGCGCTGACCATCGGCACCGGATTCGTGGTCGACGACGCCATCGTGATGATCGAGAACATCGTCCGGCACATGGAGGATGGCGAGGGCGTGATGGACGCCGCGCTGCGCGGTGCCAGCGAAATCGGATTCACGGTGATCTCGCTGACGGTTTCGCTGATCGCGGTGTTTATCCCGCTGCTGTTCATGTCGGGACTCGTGGGGCGCATGTTCCGGGAGTTCGCGCTGACGCTGACAATTGCGGTCGTGACATCCGCCGTGGTGTCGCTGACCCTGACGCCGATGATGTGTTCCCGGCTGTTGAAGATGCATCACGAGGAATTCAAGGTGCCGGGTCTGGCGACGATCAGCGGCTGGATCGACCGGATGGTGGCTTTCTATGAGCGCACGCTGCTGGTGGTGCTGCGGCATCAGCGCGCGACGCTGATGGTGACCTTCCTCACCATCGCGCTGACGATTCTTCTGTATATCGTCGCGCCGAAGGGCTTCCTTCCGCTGCAGGACACCGGGTCGATCACGGCGGTGACCGAAGCCGGTCCCGAAGTGTCGTTCGCCGACATGCGGTTGCGGCAGACCCAGGTCGCCGACGCCATCAGGGCCGATCCTGACATTGTCGGCGTCGTGTCGGTGATCGGTGCAGGTTCGGTCAACCCGACCACCAATGTCGGGCGTCTTGTCATGACGCTGCTGCCGCGCGGCGAGCGCAAGACCGACATCGCCGTGGTTGTCGACCGGCTGAAACAGCGCGTCGCTACTGTTCCCGGCATGACGGTTTATTTCCAGGCGGTGCAGGACGTTCAGATCAGCACGCGCTCCAGCCGCTCGCAGTATCAATACACACTGACCGCGACCGACGCTGCGTCGGTGATCGAATGGGGCAACAAACTCGTTCAGGAGATGCGGCGCGATCCGATGTTCCGCGACGTGTCGTCGGACGGGCAGGAGGGCGGCCTCCGTGCATTGGTCAATATCGACCGGCAGCGTGCGGGGCAGCTCGGCGTCTCGGTGCAGGCTGTCAACGACGCGCTGAACGATGCCTTCGCCCAGCGCCAGATTTCCACGATCTTCGGTCAGGCCAACCAGTACCGCGTCGTGCTCGAAGCGTTGCCGGAGTATCAGCGCGATCCATCGGTGCTGTCGAAACTGTATGTGCCCGGTGCCGCCGGAACATCGGGCGCGCCCACAGCACAGGTGCCGATCGACGCAGTAGCCAGCATCGTGCGAACGACCGCGCCGCTGTCGATCTCGCATCAGTCGCAGTTCCCGGCGGTCTCGCTGTCGTTCAATCTCGCACCCGGTGAAGCTCTCGGCAACGCGGTAAAGCGGGTCGCGGAAATCGAGAAGCGCATAGGCATGCCGGGCAACATCGCCGGTCTGTATTCGGGCGATGCCGCCGAATTTTCCAAGTCGCTGTCAGGGCAGCCGTGGCTGATCCTCGCCGCACTGGTGACGATCTACATCGTGCTCGGCGTATTGTACGAAAGCTATATCCATCCGATCACCATTCTCTCGACGCTGCCGTCGGCCGGTGTCGGCGCGATTCTGGCGCTGATCTTGTGCGGACAGGATCTGTCGGTGATCGGCTTGATCGGCATCATACTGCTGATGGGTATCGTGAAGAAGAACGCGATCATGATGATCGACTTTGCGCTGGAAGCCGAACGCCATCAGGGATTGTCGGCCTACGACGCCATCGTGAAGGCGTGTCTGCTGCGATTCCGCCCGATCATGATGACGACGCTGGCGGCGTTGTTCGGCGCGCTGCCGCTGGCGCTTGAGAGCGGGACGGGGTCCGAACTGCGCTTTCCGCTCGGCGTGTCGATCATCGGTGGTTTGATCGTGTCGCAAATCCTCACGCTCTACACTACGCCGGTGATCTATCTCGCACTGGACCGGATCAATCGCAAAATCGAAGCCGCAATCCCACCCGACGAGTCCGGCAAGCCGTCGCCGCCGACTGCGGGAGCCACGGAGGGCGTGCAATAGTGGCGTCACTCTCCGAACCATTCATCCGAAGGCCGGTCGGCACAACGCTGCTGGCGATCGGCCTGTTTCTGGTTGGAGCGGTCGCCTACAATTTCCTGCCCGTCGCGAGCATTCCGTCGGTCGATTTTCCGTCGATCCGGGTTTCAGCGTCGCGCCCCGGCGCCGATCCGACCATCATGGCCTCGACGGTAGCGGCACCGCTGGAGCGGCGGCTCGGCGAGATTTCCGGCATCGACCAGATCACCTCGACCAGTTCGCTCGGCTCGACCAACATCTCGCTTCAGTTTGCCATTGGCCGCAACATCGACCGCGCCGCGCGCGACGTGCAGGCGGCGATCAACGCTTCGCTCGCCGATCTGCCGACCGATCTGCCGACGCTGCCGAATTTCCGCAAGGCCAATCCGGCGGCGTCGCCGGTCCTGATTATCGCGCTGACCTCGAAAACCATGTTGCCGAGCGCGATCTACGACATCGCCGATACGGTGATCAACCAGCGCATTTCGCAAGTTCCCGGCGTCGGCGAGGCGACGGTGAGCGGCGCGGATCAGCCCGCCGTTCGCATTCAGCTCAATCCCGGCGCGCTGGCGACCGCAGGGATCGCCAGCGACGATGTGCGTAACGCCATCATCAATGCCAATGCCATCGGTCCGGTCGGCGCGTTCAACGGCCCGGAGCTTGGCGAGACGCTCGCCACCAATCCACAAATGCGGACCGCCAAGCAGTTCCGCGACATTGTCATTAAAGCCACCAACGGTAACTTCGTGCGGCTGTCGGATGTGGCCGATGTCAGCGATGCGACGCGCAACAGCCGTTCGATTGCGTGGTTCAACAAGCAGCCCGCGGTTCTGATCCTCATCACCAAGCAGCAGGACGCCA
>CALRLJ020000263.1:0-5599 GCA_943368635.1 Sediminibacterium ginsengisoli
AAACGCAATCGATAGCGTCTCCCCCATCGCCACCAGATAGGTCGGAAACGACGTCCCCGGATCGGGCGGAATCATCAGTTTGATGAACCAGCCAAGTTGCTTGAAGCCGGTTATCAGGCGGTCGAGAGAAAACTCCAGATACCAGCAGCCGAACAGGAACAGCGCAAAGGCAGCGAGCCCAATCACGAGCGCCTTCAATCGCCCCTCATACGATGCGCGGAAGAGATGAGGATACTGCGCCAGCAATTCGCTCGAGTCCCGCGTCACCGGCGTCATGCGCGTTGCTCCGCTCCGAACAGACGCCCACGCAGCCAGCCGGTGCAAATGTCGATGATGAAGACCGTCACGATAATCATCAGCAGGATGGCGCTGACGTCGGAATAGAAGAACTTGCGCACCGCGACCACAAGCTCCTGCCCGATGCCGCCGGCGCCGACAAAGCCCATCACGGACGCTTCGCGAACATTGATCTCGAACCGCAACAACGTGTAGCTCGCGAAACCCGGCATCACCTGCGGCAACACCGCGAAGCGGATGGAGGATGCCCAGCTCGCGCCGGTGGCGCGAACACCTTCCAACGGCTTCATATCGATATTCTCAGCCTGCTCCGAATAAAGTTTACCCAGCGCGCCGACCGAATGAATGGCGATGGCCAGCACACCCGCCATCGGCCCAAGGCCAAAAGCGATCACGAAGATAAGCGCGAATACGATGCTCGGAACGGTGCGGCAGAATTCCATCAGCCGGCGCACCACAAACCTCAAAGCTGGGTGCGGCGACAGGTTGGTAGCGGCAAAAAAATTCAGACCGAACGCCCCCACAGCTCCGATCGTGGTGCCGACATAGCTCAACAGCAGTGTTTCCGCGAGCAGCTTCAGCCATTTCTGCCAGCCCCAAAACCACTCGGCGGGATCTGTCCAGACGCGGTTGCCGGTATCGAGATTGAGAATCCGGTCGAAATAGCCGACGAAGTTACCGATCTTGTCGATGAACGTTTTTGGCGCGACTTCCGCGCCGAGGCCCGCAATAATCAGCAGTGCCACAAAGACAAGAAGACCAATCACGAAACGCAGACGCTTGCGCGCGATGGCCGCATCATAAGCGGCTTCGAGCGCAGCGATCTGCTGAGGCGGATAGCTGGAAAGACTGATCGTCAATTGATGACTCTATAAGCGAATGGATAAGGGCCGGACATGCAAAACGCCCGGCCCTTCTTCCAATCAGGAGGCCTTCTTCTTGCGAAGGCTGTCGACGAACTTGATCAACTCGATCATTCCATCCCAATCCTTGGTGGTCGCGGGAGCGAAGTCCTTCTTCTGTCCGTCCGACAGCTTGTCGAACGCGGCCTTGTCCTTGGTGGGCGCTTCGAAAAACGCTTTCTCAATGGAAGCCTTGAGATCGGCCGGCATATCGGTGAGAACGGCGTACGGCCCGTTCAGGATTGGCGCAGACTTATGGACGATGCGGAAATCTTCCTTCTTCATCGCCACGCCGTCTTTGGTCTTCAGCATGCCCTTGGTCAGCATCTGAGCCAGGGTTGAGTCGTTTTCGGCTGTCCATTGATTAGCCGCGACATCGACGGTTCCCTGCGAGAGCGCGAGCAGCGCGTTCTCATGGCTTCCGGTGTATACCACCTTGCCGAAATAGGACTCAGCGTCGGTGATCTGCATCTTGTTCAGTTCGAACCGAGGCACGTTGTTGCCCGAGGTCGAATTCGGATCGACGAGACCGAGGTTCTTGCCCTTTAGATCGTCGATGTTCTTGTAGGGGCTCTTCGCAAGGACGAAGAACATCGAATAGTAACCCGTGGTGCCGTCGATGTTGCGATCATGAGCGAACGCGTCGGTTTTCACGCCGGTCAGGCGTGCGCGCGAAAACGACGCCGAACCATAGCTGGCGATGTGGATCGTGCCGGTGCGCTGGCCTTCGATCACTGCGGCGTAGTCGTTGGCAATGCGAAGGTTCACCTTCACGCCAAGTTCCTTGCTGAGATAGGCAACGAATGGAGCCCAGCGCTCGGTCACGCCGGACGCGTTCTCTGCGGGAACCACTGCAAAATTGAGTTCGGAGTATTTGGCTTTCCAATCCTGAGCTGAAGCTGCAGTTGCGCCGAGCGCCAGCAATGCTGCGCCGGCGATAATGGTGCGACGATTGATCATGACATCCTCTTGTGTGGTCAATTACCGTGAGATTTTCAGGGCCGATTTCAATGTTTCAGAACATGACGCGGCCTGAAGACCGCTTCACGACACGCGGCACGCCCTATGCAACCGCTGCATTCACGAATGCGGGTGCGAGTTCTCCAGGCACGAAGTCCGGCGCCTCATCCATCACCTCGCCGGCCTCAAGATCGTAGAGTTCGCGCGCGATGTTGTCGGTAAGCGCGGCAGGCGCGCCATCGAACACAACCCGGCCAGCCGACATCCCGATCAGGCGATCGCAGTAGGCTCGCGCCAGATCCAGCGAATGCAAATTACAGATCACCGTGATGCCGAAGTGCTTGTTGATCCGCAGCAGCGCATCCATCACGATGCGGGTATTACGCGGATCGAGCGATGCAATCGGCTCGTCCGCCAGAATGATGTCGGGTTGCTGGACCAGCGCCCGCGCGATTGCCACACGCTGCTGCTGTCCGCCCGAGAGCTGGTCGGCGCGCTGCGCGGCCATCGGCATCATGTCGAACTGCTCGAGAGCGGAAATTGCAATCGCCTTGTCGTCCTGCGGCCAGAGCTGGGTCAACGACCGCCAGAGCGGCACGCCTGCAAGACGCCCCATAAGGACATTTGTCAGCACGTCGAGACGCCCGACCAAATTGAATTGCTGAAAGATCATCGCAGAGCGTGCGCGCCAGCGGCGCAAATCGCGCCCTTGCAGCGCAGTTACATCGACGCCTTCGAACAGGATTCGGCCGCCTGTGGGACTCTCCAGCCGATTAATCATCCGCAGCAGCGTTGACTTCCCGGCCCCCGAGCGACCGATGACGCCAACGAACCGGCCCGGCTCAATCGTGAAAGAGGCATTGTCGACGGCCGTCTTCGTACCGAACCGGCACGTCAATCCGTCTACCTCAAGCATGCGCCGACTCCGTCCCTGTATCTTCCCTCTCGCTAGCGCGGGTTTCCTACAGTTGTGTGACAGAGCCATTCGCGGCGGCAGATCTCCCCCAGAAACTCGAATGCGGTGATGAACAATCCATTGTCATTCAAATATCACAACACTGTCACGAAACATCATGAAGAGAGGCTGGCTCGCATCAACGCGCGCTTTCAAAAAGTTCATACGTGTTTCCGGAATCAATCGCTCATGGCAGGCAAACCTCTCTCTATACAGCCGCACATCGATCCGACCGCAACGCTGCGCGACAGTCGCGCGGGCGCCTACTGTGAAATTGGCGCGCGGACTGTCCTGCATGAGGTGACGCTCGGGGATTACTCTTACGTCGTGAACGACAGCCAGATCGCTTACGCGACCATCGGGAAATTTTGCTCCATCGCGGCGATGACCCGGATTAATCCCGGTAATCATCCAATGCATCGCGCCGCGCAGGCGCATTTCTCCTATCGCGCGAGCGCCTATTTTCCCGGCGCGTCCGATGATGCGGAGTTCTTCGCCTGGCGGCGGGGTCATCATGTGACATTCGCCCACGATGTCTGGATCGGCCACGGCGCCATCGTACTTCCAGGCCGTAGTGTTGGCACCGGTGCCGTCGTCGCAGCCGGTGCAGTCGTTACCAAGGACGTGCCTCCTTACACGATTGTCGGTGGCAACCCGGCAAAGCCGATCCGGCGGCGGTTTTCTGAGCGCGTCGCAGATGACCTCATTGCACTGGCATGGTGGGACTGGGGGCACGACCGCCTTCGCACGGCGCTGCCGGATTTCAGGCATCTGCCGGTCGAATCCTTTATTGAGAAATACCGGAATGCCGCTCCGGCTGAACAAAACTTGAAGGCAGCTGACGCATGACGGACATCTTGATCGAGGGCGGCGAAGCGCTGATCGGCTCCGAACTCGCGGACGCGTCTATCCACATCGATAGCGGGAAGATCATTGAAACGTCGTCGCGAAGCGGTACGGCCTCGCAGAAGCTCAACAGCCGCGGCCTCATCGCCCTGCCCGGCATTGTCGATATGCACGGCGACGCTTTCGAGCGCCAGATGATGCCCCGCCCCGGCGTCGATTTCCCCATCGATGTCGCGCTTGTCGATAGCGATCGTCAGGCAATTGCCAACGGTATCACGACGGTCTTTCACGCCACCACATGGTCCTGGGAACCCGGACTGCGCGGAACGGAAAACGCCCACCGGCTCATCGATGCCATCGAGGCTATGCAACCGCGGCTCGCTGCCGACACACGTTTCCATCTGCGGCAGGAAACATTCAATCTCGATGCTGAAGCCACCATCGCTGAGTGGATTACCGCCGGGCGCGTCGATCTTCTTGCCCTCAATGACCACATGCACATGACGGCCGCGTCGATGAACAATCCGAAGAAGCGCTCCCGCATGGTGGAGCGCTCCGGTCTGAGCGAAAGCGCGTTCGACAAGCTGGTCGAGCAGGTCATGTCCCGCGCAGGCGATGTCCCCGCCTCAATACGGCGGCTTGCAGCAGTCGGTCGCGACCACGGCATTCCGCTGCTGTCCCATGACGACGAATCTCCGGGTCAGCGCGCCGATTTCCGCGCACTCGGAATCGATATTGCAGAATTTCCAATCAACGAAACCACCGCTCGTGCCGCCATCGAAGGCGGCGACTTTACTGTTTTCGGCGCGCCTAATGTCGTGCGCGGCGGGAGTCATACCGGATGGACCAACGCCGCCGAGATGGTGAGCAAGGGTTTGTGCTCGATTTTGGCGTCCGACTATTATTATCCCGCGCCCTTGCTAGCGGCGTTCTTGCTGGCCGCCGACAACGTATTGCCGTTACCGCAGGCCTGGGCACTGGTTTCCGGCGCGCCTGCTGTTGCCACAGGACTGCACGACCGTGGCCAGATCGCCGTGGGGAAACGGGCCGACATTATATTAGTCGATGCGCAAGAGCCGCTCAGGCCGCGCGTCGTCGCGGCAATTTCCGACGGCCGTATTGTTTATCTCACCGAGCCGCAGCGCATTTTATCAACGGTTGCAGCCGCACGAAGGGTTGAACCGGCCTGAACGGGCGGTTACTCAAGGTTCGCATGCCGCAATATCCCCGCTACGCAATCTACTTTGTACCATCGGCTGACAGCGCCCTTTATCGTTTCGGCGCCGAGTTGATTGGTTACGATGTTTATTCGGGCGAACTGCTACCGTTCGCCGAAAGTATTGAATCAGAAATCGAAGGCTGGAAACAACTCACAGCCGATCCGCGCAAATACGGCTTCCACGCAACGCTGAAGGCTCCAATAACTCTCGCTCCGGGCAAGACAGAGGATGAGCTGGCGGAAGCAATGCGTGAGTTCGCGAAGACGCCGCGCACCCTCCCTTTGATTGCGCCGACGGTTCGCAGCATCAGCAGCTTTATTGCGATCGTGCCGGATGGACCCTGCCCCGAACTACAGACGTTCGCCGCAGACTGTGTCACTGCATTCGATCATTTCCGTGAGCCGCTAACAGCCGCAGAC
>CALRLJ020000264.1:0-5583 GCA_943368635.1 Sediminibacterium ginsengisoli
GCCGCCGATGTTGAACAGCGACAGCAGCCCGGTAAAGCCGGCGGCGATGCCGGCGATCTGAGCCTTCTGTGCGACGGTCAGCGCGTTGAAGCCAACGTCCGGCAATCCGATAAGCTTACCGGCGAAGATTTCCTGCAACATCGGAGACGCCATACCGATCACGCCGATACCTGCCGACACGTTCAGCGTGAGCACCCACCAGATCAGCCAGAATTGCGGGGTCTTGTGCGCATTATCCAGATGCACATTGTTCTTCGAGATCATCGCGTTCGATTTGTTCGGCGGCGTCCAGCCTTCAGGCGACCAGTTCGGCGGCGTGATGCGGTAGGAAAATGCACCGATCGTCATGAACACGAAGTAGATCACGCCCATTACCAAGAATGTCTGCCAAACACCGACATCCGTGGGGGTCTTGAAATAATTCATGAGAATGTTGGCAAGCGGTGCGCCAATCATGGCGCCTCCGCCGAAGCCCATGATGGCCATACCCGTCGCCATACCGCGGCGATCGGGGAACCATTTCACCAGCGTGGAAACCGGCGAGATGTAGCCAAGACCGAGACCGATGCCACCGATGACGCCGGAACCCAGCCACATCAACCAAAGCTGGTGTGTGTAGATACCGAGCGCGCCAAGCATAAGACCGCCCGCCCAGCACAATGCTGCAACAAATCCAGCCTTGCGTGGACCTACGCGCTCCAGCCAGCCGCCCCAGACGGCAGCTGAAACGCCGAGCACAACGAAGAACAGCGTGTACATCCAGCCCATGCTGGCGACGCGCCAGTCGCAGGTGGTTGTGAACAATTCCTGCATCAGGGACATGTCCGGACAGGCCTTTGGAGCCGTCAGTCCGACAGCACGCGACAGCGGCAGCCAGAACACGCTGAAACCGTAAGCCATGCCGATGCAGAGATGGATGCAGAGTGCTGCTGGCGGAACCAGCCAGCGATTGAAGCCTGCGGACGCCACTATGCGCTCGCGCTCAAATATACCCGCGGCGGGCATACCGCCCGCCTGTTCAACTGTAGCCATTGTCTGTTTTCTCCCCAAAGGTTTATTTCAGCCGCCCTTTTTTTATGGGCGTGTCTGTCGTCTGCTACGCTCCTGTTTTCCTCAGAGACGTGACTGCATCCTTCACTTCCGGATCCAGCCCCGCCCCACCCGCCTCGAGATGCGCCAGGATCGCGGAGCGCATTCGAGGATCCCAAAATTTCTTGATGTGTTCGGCAATGCCGGGCACGGCTTTGCCGGAACCCTGGCTCTTGAAGAACCAGCCGATCTGGTTCGCCATGTAAACAAGCCGGTCAGGCGACGACATGAACTGCCCCTCCGGGTAAGATTCGATCGGGATGAGTAAACACTTCGAAGCCATCCGATCGGGCGATCGCCGCGAGTGTGATATTCGCGGCCGTGGCCATCTTCACTGCCAGCGCAGTCGGCGCAGACACCGACACCATGACCGACGCTCCGATGGCCGCGGTCTTCTGAACCATTTCGACAGAAACGCGGCTGGTAAGAAGCACCATTCCCTTGTCCGCCTTGACGTCTCCACGCACAAGAGCACCAGCGAGCTTATCAAGTGCATTATGCCGACCGACATCCTCGCGCAAAGCCACGATGCCCTGCTCGGGGTTCCAGAACGCCGCCGCGTGAACCGCGCGCGTCTCAATGTTGAGTTTCTGGAGCGAAGGAATGTTCTGCATGGCTTCCATAATCTGGACCGGTGAAAATGTCCGGCCAAGCCCGACGATGGTCGCAGGACGGGTCGCTTCGACGATGGAGTCGATACCGCACAGCCCGCACCCTGTCGGCCCGGCGATATGGCGGCGGCGTTCGCTCAATCGCTCCGCATTCGATTGATTGAGCCACATCCGCAACTCGATACCATCATCAAGCGGCAGTTCCTCGAAGGACTCGATATCCCCCGGCGAACGCACGACGCCTTCGGTCATGCTGAAGCCGACAGCAAAGTCCTCAAGATCTTGCGGACTTGCCATCATCACGGCGTAGGTTCCGCCGTTGTAGGTCAGCGCAATCGCCGTCTCTTCCGGAACCAACCTCCGGCCTTCGCTGAAACCGCTTTCGCGCCAGACGTGACGTTGAACGCTTATGGCTGGTGGCTTCACCAACTACTCCGCGGCCTCCAATGGTGCAATGCGACGCGCGTTACGTGCCTGCTCGTCATATTCCTTCTGCCAATCGCTCGGTCCGTTGGACGGAGAAATCTGCACAGCCGTAACTTTATACTCCGGACAATTCGTCGCCCAGTCAGAAAAATCCGTCGTGATGACGTTGGCCTGCGTGTCAGGATGATGGAACGTCGTATAAACCACGCCCGGCGCCACACGATCGGTAATCAGCGCCCGCAATGTTGTTTCGCCCGCGCGGCTCGTCAGCCGCACCCAGTCGCCGTCTCTCACGCCGCGCTGCTCGGCATCGTGCGGATGCATTTCAAGCCGATCCTCGGAATGCCAGACGACATTTTCCGTACGGCGGGTCTGCGCGCCGACATTGTACTGGCTGAGAATCCGGCCCGTGGTGAGCAAGAGCGGGAAGCGCGGTCCGGTGCGTTCATCGGTCGCGATATACTCGGTAATGACGAACTTGCCCTTGCCGCGAACGAAGTGATCGATGTGCATGATCGGCGTGCCTTCAGGTGCCTTTTCATTGCAAGGCCACTGCACTGAGCCCATCTCCTCGAGCTTCGCATACGATACGCCAGTGAACGTCGGCGTCAGCGCCGCGATCTCGTCCATGATCTGGGACGGATGATCGTAGTGCATGCTGTATCCCATCGCCTTGGCCAGCATGATGGTGATTTCCCAGTCAGCATAGCCATTGAGCGGCGCCATCACCTTGCGCACGCGCTGAATGCGGCGCTCAGCGTTGGTGAATGTGCCGTCCTTTTCGAGAAAAGTCGAGCCGGGCAGGAATACGTGGGCATAGTTCGCGGTCTCGTTCAGGAACAGGTCGTGGACGACGACGCATTCCATCGACGAAAGTGCCGCGACGACGTGCTTGGTGTTGGGATCGGATTGCAGGATGTCCTCACCCTGGCAATACATCCCCATGAATGTGCCCTCGATGGCGGCATCGAACATGTTCGGAATACGCAGGCCAGGCTCCGGATTGAGCTTGACGTTCCACATCGATTCGAACGTCTCGCGAACCGCGTCGCCAGAGATATGCCGATAGCCCGGCAACTCGTGCGGAAACGATCCCATGTCGCACGAACCCTGCACGTTGTTCTGGCCGCGCAGCGGATTCACGCCGACGCCGGGGCGGCCGATATTGCCGGTCGCCATTGCCAGGTTTGCAATCGCCATAACCGTGGTCGACCCCTGGCTGTGCTCGGTGACGCCGAGGCCGTAGTAAATCGCGCCGTTGCCGCCGGTGGCGAACAAACGCGCCGCTGCACGCAAATCCTTCGGATCGACGCCGGTGGCCATCGCGGTGGCTTCCGGGCTGTTCTTTTTCAGGGAGACGAACGCCGCCCATTCCTCGAACTCGGTCCAGTCGCAACGCTCGCGAATGAAGGCTTCGTCCGCAAGCCCCTCAGTGACGATGACGTGAGCCAGTGCCGTGAGAACCGCGACGTTGGTCCCGGGCATCAGCGGCAGGTGATATTCAGCCGCGGCGTGTGGCGACTTCACCATCTCGGTGACGCGCGGATCGATCACGATCATCCTGGCGCCTTCACGCAGCCGCTTCTTCAGGCGGGACGCGAAGACGGGATGGGCCGCGGCAGGGTTGGCGCCGATGACGACAACCACATCGGTATGCTCGACGGAGTCGAAGTCCTGCGTGCCTGCGGAGGTGCCGAAGGTTTGCGACAGGCCGTAACCGGTCGGAGAGTGACAAACGCGGGCGCAGGTATCGACGTTGTTGTTGCCGAAGCCAGCGCGAATCAGCTTCTGGACAAGATAGGTCTCTTCATTCGTGCAGCGCGACGACGTGATGCCGCCGATGGAATCGCGCCCGTATTTGGTCTGGATGCGCTTGAACTCCGAAGCCGCATAGCTGAGGGCTTCATCCCACGACACTTCGCGCCACGGGTCGGTGATCTTGTTACGGATCATCGGGTTGAGGATGCGCTCCTTGTGGGTGGTATATCCCCACGCGAAACGGCCCTTGACGCAGGAATGGCCACGATTGGCCTTGCCATCCTTGTACGGCACCATGCGCACGACTTCCTCGCCACGCATTTCCGCCTTGAACGCACAGCCAACACCGCAATAAGCGCAGGTCGTGACGACGGAGTGCTCGGGCTGACCGATCTCGATGACCGATTTCTCTGTGAGCGTTGCGGTCGGGCAAGCCTGTACGCAGGCCCCGCACGATACGCATTCGGAGCCAAGGAAGTCTTCGCCCATGCCGGGCGACACGCGGCTATCGAAACCACGTCCAGCGATTGTCAGCGCGAAGGTGCCCTGCACTTCCTCGCAGGCCCGCACGCAGCGCGAGCAGACGATGCACTTCGACGGATCGTAGGTGAAGTACGGATTCGATTCGTCCTTCGGCATCCAGTTTTCGTTGGCGCCGCCGTCGGCCTTGGCGAAAACATGGTTCTCGCCTTCGTAACCGTAGCGCACATCGCGCAATCCCACCGCGCCGGCCATATCCTGCAATTCGCAATCGCCGTTCGCGGCACAGGTCAGACAATCGAGCGGATGGTCGGAGATATAAAGCTCCATCACGCCCTTGCGGATTTTCTTGACCCGATCCGTCTGAGTATGAACGACAAGTCCGTTCATCACCGGCGTGGTGCAGGATGCCGGCGTACCCGCGCGGCCCTCCACTTCAACAAGGCACATGCGGCAGGAGCCGAAGGCGTTGACCATATCGGTCGCACAGAGCTTCGGAATCTGCGTGCCCATTTCCATGGCAGCACGCATGATCGAGGTGCCTTCCGGCACCGTCACGCTCTGGCCGTCGATGGTCAGCGTGACCATCTTCTCGGACTTCGAGAGTGGCGTTCCGTAGTCGGTTTCGTGAACGAGCGACATATTCGCTCTCCTATTCCGCAGCTTGTAGGCGCGGGGTCGCGCCGAAATCGTCAGGGAAATGCTTCAAAGCGCTCATCACCGGATACGGCGTGAAGCCGCCCAGCGCGCAGAGCGAGCCGAATTTCATGGTGTGGCAAAGATCTTCCAGCACCGCGATGTTCGCAGCCCCCTTGTCGCCTGCCCGGATCTTATCGATGGTTTCGACGCCGCGCGTCGAACCGATGCGGCATGGCGTGCATTTTCCGCAGGATTCAATGGCGCAGAACTCCATCGCGAACCGCGCCTGCTTTGCCATGTCCACGGTGTCGTCGAATACCACGATGCCGCCGTGGCCGATCAGGCCATCCTTGGCCGCGAAGGCTTCATAGTCGAACGGCGTATCGAACAGCGCGCGCGGAAAATAAGCGCCTAGCGGCCCGCCGACCTGCACCGCACGGACAGGACGCCCGCTCGCAGTACCGCCGCCGATCTCATCGACGAGTTCACCGAGCGTGATGCCGAAGGCGACCTCGAACAATCCACCGTTCTTGATATTGCCCGCGAGCTGGATCGGCATCGTGCCGCGCGAGCGTCCCAT
>CALRLJ020000265.1:0-5553 GCA_943368635.1 Sediminibacterium ginsengisoli
CGTTTTTGCGATCAGCCGCGAAACACTTCAATCGATCTCGAATCTTTCGATAACCAGCGTCTCTGCCAGGGCGGCGCTGGTCCAGTCCTGAAAAGCAACATTCGCAAGCATCGTGTCCATGTATTCGCGGACAGGCGGCGTCACGTCGATGGCATAGGTCCGGAAGCGATGAATCACCGGCGCGAACATCGCATCGGCTCCGCTAAAGGCGCCGAAGAGATACGGCCCCTGCCCGCCATACAGCGCCCGACACTCGGTCCAGATCTGCTGGACCCGCGCGATATTCGCCTTCGCATCGTCCGAAAGTTTTTTCGGAGCGACCGGGCGGTGAATGTTCATGCCGCATTCGTTGCGCAGCGCCATGAATCCGGAGTGCATTTCGGCGGAGACCGAGCGAGCGTGCGCGCGACTTGCGGTGTCCTGTGGCCAAAGACGGGCGTCGGGAAATCGCTCCGCGGCGTACTCGACGATCGCAAGCGAATCCCAGACCGTGATGTCTCCATCGATCAGGGCCGGCACCTTGCCCGACCGCGTAACATCCAGGATGCGCTGCTTGTCGGCATCGCCGGTGTAGAGCGGAATGACGATTTCATCGAAGGCAATTCCGCTGGCTTTCAGCGCCATCCATGGCCGCATCGACCATGAGGAATAGTTCTTGTTGCCGATCACGAGCGTCAAAGCCATTGCAAAGCCTTCGTTAAACCTCACTGTGGCGCGACCTTGCCATGCCCGGCCCGCGACAGGCAACCGGCCCAACAGCAGGGTAAAACCGCTTCGCACTTGTCGGCATGATGCTCTATCGTGGCGCGGTCATCTGGAAGGCATCGAATCGTGAACCTGTTTGCAACGGCCGACATCGCCGCGATCGCATTCTTCGTTTCCGCGTGGACGATTTACGCGATCACGCTCGAACGCACGTCGCATGGACGCAACAGCCTGAATGCACGCATGAGCATCTACCGTGAGGTCTGGGTGCGGCGCATCCTCGACCGCGAAGCGCGAATGGTCGATATGCAGATCATGGCATCGCTTCAAAACGGCACCGCGTTCTTCGCCTCCACGACGTTGCTGGCAATCGGCGGCGGATTGACACTGCTGCGCTCGACCGAGGAAGCGATGTCGGTGCTCGCGACCCTCCCGCTCGGCATACGAAGCTCACCTGCCCTGTGGGAAATCAAATGCGTCGGCCTGATCGTGATCTTCGTCTATGCGTTCTTCAAGTTCTCCTGGGCCTATCGCCTGTTCAATTACGTTGCCATCCTGCTCGGCGCGATGCCGTTCGCAGACAAGCGCGACACGCCGGAAGCGCAATCGCATGTGATGCGAACCACAAGGCTGTTCCAGTCGGCGGGGCGGCATTTCAATCGCGGCCAACGCGCTTTCCTGTTCGCCCTTGGCTATCTCGGCTGGTTCATCAGCCCGTGGGTACTGCTCATGACCACATTGGCCATCGTGATCGTGATATGGCGCCGGCAATTCGATTCCGACGCCTACCGGGCAATGTCGAAATAAGCCGCTTGAGCTTGCCGCGCGGACGCCGATGCGTCATGGCATGGTCATGAACAAATCCGATTCGAAAATCGCCGATGGCGGAACGCTGGACGAAGCGATCCTCAATGTGCTGGCCAAAGCCGACATAAAGACCCTCAGCGCACCCGAGATCGCCCACGCGATCGCCGCCGGGGACGACTGGCACGGGCTGCTGGTACCGATCCGCCGGGCCGCTGTGGCGCTCGCACAGGCTGGCCGCCTCGTGATCTATCGCAAGGGCAAACCTGCCGATCCGAATGACTTTCGCGGTGTCTATCGCCTCGGCCTGCCGCGGCACGACTAATTTACGGGCATGATCTTATCCGAAAACCGGTGCCCACTTTTCGGGATCATGCCTAATTGGCCTTGCGCGGCCCCGGAAACAGTTCGCTGCTGCGGCTCGTCGCCCAATAGGCGATCAATCCGATCCATTCATGAATGGCAACGTCCGTGCGGGCGAGCCCCGCACTCAATGCGGTGAACGGCATCGAGCCATCGCGCCAGCCGCGCGTGCGCCAGTCCACCGGATAGGCCTCGACATCGAAGCCCACTTTCCGGAACGCCCCGATGGAACGCGGCATGTGGAATGCCGAGGTCACCAGCAGCCAGCGTTCTCCCGGCTTCGGCGAAACCAGCTTGCGTGTGAACTCCGCATTCTCCGCAGTGGTGCGAGATTCGCTCTCCAGCACGATCCGCGCGCGCGGCATTCCGAAATCCTCCAGCAGATCGCCGGCAATCGGTGCTTCCGGAACAGACTCCTCGATCAGGTTGGCACTACCACCGCTGAAAACAATACGCGCGGCCGGAAAGCGGCGCGCCAGTTGGAGCATCGTGACGATCCGCTCACCCGAGGCATCCATCTCGAGCGAACCGCGCGCCTGGCTGCGTTCCGGATCGATCGCGCCGCCGAGAACAATGATTCCGTCAGGCGCACGCCCTCCCGCACTCCACGCCGGGAAACGCTCACTCAACGGCAGCAGCAACAGGTTGCCGAGCGGCGAGTATCCAAAGACCAGCAACGATCCGATGCCGAGCATAAGGATGCGCGATCCGGCTCTCCGAAAACGCGTCGCCAGCAGCACCGCACCGAGCGCACAAACCATCGCCACCGTATTCGACGGCACAACGAAAAAGCCGAGTATCTTGGAAAGAGTGAAAAACATCACCTTGAATGAGCGATCAGCACGGCAAGATCAAGCCGTTCAATCCCATTTGGGCGCGAAACCGAAATCGGTGATGCGGCCGCCACGCGTTCCCATCGCAAAGATCTCGCCCATTTCATCATCGGTCAGCGCAAAATCGAAAACATCGAGATTTTCCGACAGGCGCTCCACCTTGGAGGTACGCGGAATGGCAACGACGTCCTGCTGCACCAGCCAGCGCAGGCAGACTTGCGCCGCCGTTTTCTTGTAACGCCCACCGATCCGGTGCAGCGCTTCGGCGTTCTTGACGCGGCCTTTCGCGACCGGACTGTAAGCGACAAGAGCGAGGTCGTTGGCGCGGCAAGCCGCCAGAACCTTGTTCTGATCGAGGTACGGATGATACTCGACCTGATTGCAGGTCAGCGGCGCTGCGGCCTTTGCAACGGCCTCCTCGATCAGAGCGACCGTGAAATTCGAGACCCCGATGTGACGTGCAAGACCGAGCTTCTGGGCCTCGACAAGTCCGCCGAGCGTCTCTTCCAGCGGCACCTGCGGATTTGGCCAGTGCAGCAGAAGCAGATCGACCTCCGTCATGCGCAAGCGCGCGAGGCTCTCCTTGGTCGAGCGCAACAGATCGTTGGGCGCGAAATGAGTCGTCCATACCTTGGTGGTGACGAACACGTCGGAGCGTTTGATGCCGGACGCGCGCACACCGTCGCCAACCTCGCGTTCGTTCTCATACACTTGCGCGGTGTCGATATGGCGATAGCCAAGACGAAGCGCCTGTTCGACGAGGCGGGCACAGGCACGTCCGCGCAATTCCCATGTTCCGAGACCTATCGCCGGAATGTTGGCGCCATTCGCCTCAACCGTCTGCATGTCATGCCTCAGCGCGTCGTTCCCGTATATCGAATGAGCGTCGTGGAAACATCATGAGCCGCACAGCGCGTCCTGCCAAGACGCGCGCGAGTTGAAATCTCTGTTCCACTGGCGGGCGCGATCAGCCCCTGCGCGCGAGAGCGGCAAAAACCATATCGGGCTCATGAGCGATGACCGTTAGCAGTGCCCTTGCCGGCCCGCGCGGCGAACGCTTGCCCTGCTCCCAGTTACGGATGGTTTCGAGAGGAACGCCAAGACGCGCGGCAAATTCGGCTTGCGTCAACTTTGCGCGCCGCCGCAGATCGCGCACGACCGGTACAGCAGCCGTTTTGAGCGTTGGAGGGTTGTCAGGCATATCGGGAACCAGCGGGGTCTCCCGCCCGTCGAGCATCTCGACGATCCGCCCATCCGCCTTCAGCCGTAGCCGCTGCATGTGTACCCCTCCGCAGATCGAAGGGTCGGCCCAACTTGGTTAATCGCGGGTTAACAACGCGGTCTCGCCGCCCGGAAAGTCTCCCTTCCGGACGGCCTTGGCCGTTCAGGCTATCGCATGCGGGCGTAGGCCGAGCGCCACGAATGACGGCGTCCGCCGCCGTGGGCGAACCGCAGGCCCATTTCACGGCCACCGGCGTCATCATAGGAAATGTGGATGTGCTGCACCCGCCCGGAGTCGGTCGAGTAACCGCCGCTCCAGCCCTTGAGCTGCGCATAGATGCAGCCATAGGGGCCGCGCACGTCCACGGCCTTGCCCTGAGCGTGAAGCGACATCCGCCGCGTTCCTGCAATCCGCGTATGCCGAATGCCCGAGATCGCATGTGTGCCCGGACAGGCTGCCTGGATCGAGGCGAGCTTGGCTTGCAGCGGGCCGACGAGACCGGCGGAATATCCTTCCGAAGTGTGAGCGGCGCGCTCAACCGCCGCACGCGGCGTCGGACTGGCGTTGCGTTCTGCACGCTCAAGCGCACGCTGCTGCCGCCTGCTCAGGCGAGACCCCGCCTGCTCCATCATGGAAAAGGCCGGCGCGGATGCACGCTGTTTGCGCTGGCGCGCATGGACCGGGTTGTCGACTCCAACGCAAGGCATCGTGATGTTGCATTCGGCAGAGACGGCCGGCGCGCGAACACGCGCTTCGGCCAGCGATGACAACGCACAAAGCGCCGCCACGGCGGTGACTGTTCGAATCAAAATTTTAGCTCCGGAAATTTTGCGTCAGGGACGGTCGCGCACGACAAGGTCCAGATCGCAAAGATGCAAAAAGCCGCTAAAACACCGTCGTTTCGCGGCGGGCGATATGACGGGTTTTATAGCGGCAGGTGGCGAGAATGAGGCGCAGATGTGATGATCGCGCGAACGCAAGGAACCTATGCGTAAACGGGCAGCATTAACTTTTCAGCCCGAACCACAACGTTGCTATCCCGAGGAACGCAAAGAACCCGACGATGTCGGTCACCGTGGTGACGAACGTTCCCGATGCAACCGCGGGATCGGCACGCAGGCGCTGCAGCGCCATCGGAATGAGAATGCCGCCGAGCGCGCCGGCAATGAGATTACACATCATGGCAAGGCCGATGACGATACCGAGTCCGGGCGTCTGGAACCACACTGCGGCAGCAACGCCGGTGATGGCCGCGAATGCGAGGCCGTTCAATAGCCCGACGAGACCTTCACGCATTACCACGCGCCACGCATTGCTCGCGCTGAGTTCACGGGTGGCAAGCGCGCGCACCGCCACGGTCATGGTCTGGGTCGCCGCGTTGCCGCCCTGACTGGCGACGATCGGCGCCAGAACCGCGAGCGCAACCATCTTCTGCAACTCGCCTTCGAACATGCCCAGCACCCCGGAGGCAAGAAACGCCGTCGCAAGATTGACCAGCAACCAGTTGAAACGCCCTTTCGCAATCGTCCAGACGGAGTCCGACAGCTCTTCGTCGCGCGCGACACCGCCGAGCGCCTTGAGGTCTTCTTCGGCCTCCTCCTCGATAACATCGACGATGTCGTCGAT
>CALRLJ020000266.1:0-5549 GCA_943368635.1 Sediminibacterium ginsengisoli
GTACTCGGCTCGCTGTCGTCGTCCGCGCGCGAACCGTCGATCTGATTTTTGAATCTGATTTTTGCTGACGCTTTGCGGCAGCAGGCATTCGTGCGCCGGTTTTCAACATGAGTGCCTAAAGCTGTCGCATTTTTGCGATGCGGCATCCCGAAAATGGAGGCCTCGCTCGCTTGACGGCGAGGCCGTTTGGCCCGCGTGATGGATCAAACGATTCATCCGGTCTTGCGCTCCTTGGCACTTCCTCCTGTCGATTCCCCAAAATGGCAAACCACGTTCGCGGCGTTCGCGTTCGGGGTGAAATCCGCGCTGTCGTCGATTCTGGCGTTGGTGCTGTTCGGCACCTTCATCGGTGTCGGCGCATTCGCGCATGATACGGGCTTTACGCTTGGCTGGGCGTTGGCCAGCACGGTTTTGATCTGGGCCGGCCCCGCGCAGATCATCCTGATCTCGACCTCGCACAGCGGAGCGACGCTGCTGGAATCGGCACTTGCGGTGACGATCAGCGGGATTCGTCTGTTGCCGATGGTCGTTTCAGTCTTGCCGATGCTGCGAACGCCGCAAACCAAAATGCGCCAGCTCGCGTTGCCAGCGCATCTGGTGGCGGTGACAGTCTGGGTCGAGAGCTTTCGTTTGCTGCCACACGTGCCGCGCGAGCGGCGGATTCCGTTCGTGAACGGGCTTGGCGGCGGGCTGGTGTTTCTCAGCAGTGTGGCCACGATCATCGGATACGGGCTTGCGGCGAACCTGCCGCCGCTTCTCGCCGCAGGGATTCTGGCACTCACGCCGCTGACGTTTCTGCTGTCCACGGCGCGGAACGCACACCATCTTGTCGACAAGCTGGCGCTGGCGCTTGGGCTTGCGCTCTATCCGCTGGTGCAATTGCTGCATACGGGTGTCGACATCATGATCTGCGGCCTGACCGCCGGCACGATTGCTTACGGTATCCATCGCATCCGGAGGCGCGCATGAGCGGGCTTTTCGGGGACGGGCAGGCGATTGCGTTGTTGCTGTTTGCGGGACTTCTGTCCAACGAGGTCTGGCGCATACTGGGATTGGCGATCGGCGGCGGCATTGACGAGAATTCGGAATTTCTGATCTGGGTGAGGGCTGTGGCCGCCGCCATCCTGGCCGGTGTTATCGCGCAGATTCTGATTTCACCGCCTGGTGCGCTTGCGACCGTTCCAGGCGTGGTGCGGCTTGGCGCTGTTGTCGTGGGAAGTGCCGTCTTTATAGCAACGCGCAGGTCCGTCTTCGCCGGAGTTGTCGCCGGTGAGATCGTCGTCCTTGCGGGTAAATGGTGGTTGGGCTGAGTTAAGCTTTGCGGCTTAACCCTTCAAAGCTGCGATCAGCCGCGTGGCGTGATCTTCCAGCACTTTCACGTCTTCCTTGCGGCTCGCCGGCGGCAGCAGCGGCACGCCTTCGACCCGTGGCATAATGTGAACGTGCAGGTGAAATACGACCTGACCGCCAGCCTGCTCGCTGAACTGTTGCAGGGTAATGCCGTCGGCGTTGAAAGCCTTTTTCCCGGCGATAGCAATCAATTTGGCCGTGCGAGCGACATGGGCGAGACTCTCGGGAGAAATATCCAGAATGTTGCGGGCCGGAGCCTTTGGAATCACCAGCGTATGTCCGGGGCAGCGGGGCATGATGTCCATGAAGGCGAAGGTGTGTTCGTCTTCATAAACTTTATGACAGGGAATCTCGCCGCGCAGGATTTTCGCGAAGATGTTGTTGGTGTCGTATGCGGTCATGGTTCATCCCGGAATTGAAGCGAGCCACAATCGCCGTCCCGTGCATTGCGGTCAAGCGGGTTGCCTCAAGCGGCGCGCATGTCAGGAATTCTCTGTGCGCTCGGGAATACCGGTCGCAATCTCGTCGATCCGGTCGGCGAGGTCGGTCAGGTCGCGGTGAAGCCCGTCCAGCGTGAAGGCGAGACCGAAAGCACGTCCCACGGCGTTGAAATCGAGCGCGCGCATCACGCCGGATTGACGCAGCCCGTTGAAAGTTTCCGTAAAGGCCAGATGCGCCGCCGCGACGTCGTTTCGCGAGACAACGGTCACCGCATCGAGCGCGGTCGCGCACCGTTGCGTCAATTCGGCTTCAGCGCGTAGCAATCGCGCAGCGGCGGGCGCCAGGACAGGTGCGATCTGTGCCGGCAGAGGTTCCCGAAGCACGCCGCCAATGGCGACGAGATCGTTGCGCACGCGCCAGAGTGTGCGCGGAATCGCCGGAGGAATACGATGATCGGCAAGGCGTGAAGCACGCTCCCTGTCGGCATCCTTCAAGGCTTGTTCGACAGCGCTGAGTGCCTGCCGCAAGGCCGGATGTTCGGCGGAGGGGGCCAGCGCCTCGCCGCGTTCGAGCGCATCGGCCTCCGACAGCAGCAGCCGCTGGATGCGTATGAGCACGGCGACCGAGCGGGTAACCACGACGGCATGGGAGCGGGCGGGAAATATCAGGACCATCGCCAGCACGCCGATCAGGCCACCCAACCCGATCTCGATGATGCGGTCGAAAACGAATTGCTCGACCGGCGCACCGGCCGGCTCTGTCAGCAGCATGATCGCGGCCGTGACCGGCGCCACCCGCAGTTGGGGGCGCACCGCAGCCCCCCACACCGTGGCGCAGGTGACAAGCACGAGAGCGATGCCGACACCGAGGGAGGTGTTCGAATGAAATGCCGCCGCAAGCCCTCCAAAGACAGCACCGGCCAGGGTTCCGATCATGCGCTCGGTAGCGGCACCCAACGTTCCGCCGATTGAGCCCTGCATGACGATCATCACGGTAAAGACCGCCCAATAGCCTTGTTGCAGGCCAAGAAACTTGTAGGCGACGTAAGCGGCCAAGGTCGCGATGGTGACACGCAGGGTCTGACGCAGCTCGGGGGTGCGTCGCGTCAGGAATTCGCGGGTCGAGGTGAGGATTGAACTCAAGGCGTGTCCTGCTGCGGCGGTGTCTGCGATCCGTGGATCAGGTTAGGCCGCTTGAGGGGCCGTCACAACGCCCGCTGTGTCACTCTTCACCGTCTGCCTTGCGAAACGGCCCGGCCTCGGTCAGCTCCCGGACAGCCTCCTGCACGTAGGTCCGTTCCCGCGCGAGATAATCGCGGATCGCCCGGCGCAGCGACGGATCGGCGATGTAATGCGCGGAGTAGGTGGTTTGCGGCAGGTAGCCGCGCGCAATCTTGTGCTCGCCCTGGGCTCCGGCCTCGACGCGCTTCAGCTTGCGCTGGATCGCGAAATCGATGGCCTGATAGTAGCAGACCTCGAAATGCAGAAACGGGTGATGCTCGACCGCGCCCCAGTGGCGGCCGAACAGGGTATCGGAGCCGATGAAGTTGATCGCGCCTGCAATCCATTTTCCGTCGCGCTTGGCCATCACCAGCAACACGTCGTTGGCCATGGTCTCGCCGACCATCGTGTAAAATGCTCGGGTGAGATAGGGCCGCCCCCACTTGCGCGAGCCGGTCTCCATGTAGAACGCGAAGAAAGCATCCCATGCATCCGGTGTGATGTCGCGGCCTGTGAGGGGATGAATGGTGATGCCGTTGGCAAGCGCATCGCGGCGTTCGCGCCGGATCGCCTTGCGATGGCGCGAGGCGAGGGTGGCGAGAAAATCCTCGAATGTGGCGTAGCCTTCATTGCGCCAGTGAAATTGCTGATCGGTGCGTTGCAGGAACCCCTGTTTGGCGAGGAACGCCGATTCATCCTCGCGCGCGAAGGTGACATGCACCGAAGACGCCTGGGTTGCGCCGCATAACGCAATCAGCCCGGCGGCGAGGGTTTCTCGAACGCGTGCCGCATCGTCGCCTGGATGCACCAGCAGGCGAGGCCCGGTTGCGGGCGTGAACGGAACGCTCGCCTGAAGCTTTGGATAATAGCTGCCGCCGGCCCGCTCATAGGCATCGGCCCAGCCGTGATCGAATACGTACTCGCCTTGCGAATGATTTTTCAGGTAGCACGGCACCACGCCCACGACCTTGCCCGCCATGCGCGCAATGAGATGACGCGGTGCCCAACCGGTGCGCGCCACCGCGGAGCCGGATATTTCCAACGCGGCAAAAAAGGCATGAGTAACGAAGGGGTTGTAGGCGCCATCGGAATTGGCGCACGAATCCCACTCATCGGCCGTGATCTGGCTGATGGAGGAGACTGCTTCAAGGGTAATCTCGCAGGAATCCGTCAAAGGGGAGGAGCACCGTGGCCGTGAGAAACCGATCATCTTCAGAAGTATAGATCGGCTCTTGCGCGGATGACTTCAAGTATCTGGCATCGCCTTTCGCCTTACTCCGGAATGAACCCTTCAAAGGTCATCTGGTCGGCGTATCGAAGCGTGCGCGCGCGCTGTTCCGGCGTCCGCACCGTCCATGTGATGAGCGCACAACCGAAAATGTTGCGCGCGATCCATGGCGCGGGTGAGGGCAGATCATCGACCCGATAGCTGACGAAATGCGGTTGGGTGCGGAAGGCGTGCCGCAGGCCGGTCATGTCGCGGGTTTTCTCGGGTGGCAGTTGTTTCCATTCGCCCTCGGTGTAGCGCCGTTCCGCGACGATGCCGCGCGGCAGGCCCGGCATCAGGTCACGGATCGCCACCACCTGTTCGGGATCGAACGACATCGCTGCCACAGGCCCGCTGTAGGAGGCGAGCACCTCTGCCATCCGTCTCACCAGCGTCGGGCTGCCGTCGAAACGGCTTTTGACCTCAAGCACCAGCGGCACACGTCCGGCGACGCGCGCGCAGAGATCGCCGAGCGTCATCATGCGATCGGATGTATGCTTGAACCCAACCTGCTTGAGTTGCTCGGCTGTCAGCGAAAGCAACTCGCCTGTGCCCTGAGTAAGACGACCCAGTGCGTAGTCGTGATGCACCATCGCCTCAGAGTCGGCGCTAGGTTGAAGATCGACCTCGATCGCGAAGTTGCCGGCCACCGCCGCATCGATCGCCGACGGCATATTTTCAATGACGCCGCGCGCACGATCGTGCAGGCCGCGATGAGCGATCGGCCGTGCCGTCAGCCAGTCCGGCGCGCGCGCGCCCATCAGGTTGTTTTCCGGAGCCTGATCTGATCCGAAAACCGGTGCCCACTTTTCGGGATCATGCTCAGTTTACCTCAAAGATGCCTTCGACTTCGACAGCGGCATCCGAGGGCAGGGCTGCGACGCCGACCGTGGTACGTGCGTGACGGCCCTTGTCGCCGAATGCTGCCACCATCAAATCCGATGCGCCGTTGAGCACCTTCGGCCCATCCAGAAAATCCGGCATCGCGTTGACAAAGCCGCCGAGGCGCACGACACGTGCCACCTTGTCGAGATCGCCGAGCGCCATTTTGACCTGCGCCAGCAGGTTGATCGCGCAACCGCGCGCGGCAGCGGCACCTTGCTCGACGGTTACGCTCGCCCCGAGCTTGCCTTTTGCGATCAACTTGCCTTCCGGGGTGTTGCAGACCTGGCCCGACACAAACAGCAGATTTCCGGTGCGCACGAATCCGACGTAGTTCGCTACCGGCGGATTAGGCTGATGCAACACGATGCCCAATTCGCTCAATTTCT
>CALRLJ020000267.1:0-5519 GCA_943368635.1 Sediminibacterium ginsengisoli
GGCCCAGTGGCGCCCGTGCAAGATCGAACCCGCTGCCCTCAAGGACGTTGACGATTGGCTTGAAGAGTATCGCCGCTTCTGGGAGGCGGGACTCGATCGTCTTGAGGACTATCTTGGCGTGCTTCAGGCAAAAGAAAAGAGCGCGGCCGAGAGCGCGGACAAGTCAAAGCGGCGCAAGACAGGCGGGCGAAAGGCGCCGGCACGCTCGGCGTCAAAAAAATAGAGAACCCGCACCGGCAATATTTCGAGATCACATCAGAACCATCAACACAGAGTAAGGAGTTTACTATGGCCGACCAACCAGCCCAGCTTCCCCCGCTCGTTCCGCATCTCGTGGTCGATGGTGCCGTGGATGCGCTCGCGTTCTACAGCAAGGCGTTCGGTGCGACCGAAACGCTGCGCATGCCTGCGGAAGACGGCAAGCGCCTGATGCATGCACAGATGACCGTGAACGGCGCGACCGTGTTTCTGATGGATTACTTCCCTGAATATTGCAGCCACGGCGACGGGAAAACGGAATCGCCCAAGAAGCTCGGCGCCTCGACGTTCCTGATGCACCTTGAAGTGCCGAATTGCGATGAAGCCTACAAGCGTGCGATCGCCGCCGGCGCAACATCGATCCTCGAACCCTGGGATGCATTCTGGGGCGCGCGCTACGCGCAGGTGCGCGATCCATTCGGTCATGGCTGGAGCCTTGCGCATCCGCAGCCCGCGCCGGCTGCCTGACCGCGACGGCAAGTCGAGCAGGCAATTATTGGAGACGTGAGATGGCCTCAACTCGATCCGCGGCCTTGGCGGAAACTTTCAGCAAGGAATTCGTCATCGAGCGCGTGTTCGATGCGCCGCGGGATTTGGTGTGGAAGGTCTTCACCGAGAGAGATCATTTGATGAACTGGTGGGGGCCGAAAGGCTTCAAGATGATCGTCGGTGAACTCGACCTCAAGCCCGGTGGCCACTTCCATTATGGGATGCAGGCGCCGGATGGCAGCGAGATGTGGGGCAAGTGGGTGTTCCGCGAGATCGTAAAGCCGGAGCGGATGGTTTTTGTCAGTTCGTTTTCTGACAAGGATGGCGGCCTCACCCGTCATCCGATGGCACCGACATGGCCGATCCAGATGCTCGGAACGATGATCCTCGCCGAAAAAGACGGCAAGACGCTGCTGGTCAATCGTGTGGTCGCGCTGAATGCGTCGGACGAGGAGCGGACGACGTTCGAAGGCAACTTCGACAGCATGAAAATGGGCTGGGGCGGAACGTGGGATCAGCTGGCTGCGTATCTCGCATCGCTGTGAGCATTTAGTTCTGGAGAAATTGTCATGAATGAACTGATTCCGATCTCGCCGGCCGCCCTTTGGGGCGGCCGTATTCTGAGCGGTCTGGTCGTCGTGTTCCTGCTGTTCGATGGCGCGATCAAATTGATTCCGCTCGATATCGTCATCGAGACATCGCGTCAGCTCGGGATCCCGACCGATCTCGCGCGTACCCTCAGCGTTCTGACCCTTGCCGGCGCGCTGCTTTATGCATGGCCGAAAACCTCAGTCCTTGGCGCGATCCTGCTGACCGGTTATCTCGGCGGCGCGATTTACGTGCACGTCCGGGCGGGAAGTCCGCTGTTCAGCCATACATTGTTCGGCGTCTATCTCGGCATCCTGCTCTGGGGCGGATTATATCTGCGCGACGAGCGGTTGCGGCTGATCTTTCCCTGGCGGCGCTGACGCCTGACCTTTGCTTTATTCGATACGGAGAGTGACATGACCATCCTGATGTACATTGCCATAGTCCTCGCGGCTGTGATCGCAATCGTTCTTATCCTTGCGGCGATGCGACCGGATACCTTTCGGGTCCAGCGATCCATCGAGATTAACGCACCTGCCGAGAAAATCTTCCCGCTGATTAATGACTACAAGAATTGGGGCGCGTGGTCGCCTTACGAGAAGGTCGATCCGGCGATGCAGCGGACCTTCAGCGGTGCGCCGAGCGGTGAAGGCTCGGTGTATGAATGGCACGGCAACAAGAGTGTCGGTCATGGCCGTATGGAAATCATGGACACGACGCCTTCGTCCAAAATCGTTATCAAGCTCGACTTCTTCACCCCGTTCGAGGCCCACAATACTGCCGAGTTCACCATGCAGCCCAAAGGCAGCGTGACAAATGTGACTTGGGCCATGCATGGGCCGGTGACCTATGTGGCGAAGATCATTCACACGTTTATGAACATGGACCGCATGTGCGGTGACCAGTTTCAGCAGGGGTTGGCCAGCATGAAGGCGGTTGCTGAGAAATAATGGAGCGATGCGATGGCAGCGCTAGCGATCAAACAGTCTTGCTCCTGGACCCTGTTCCCGCGCCTTGTCGCCCGGGTTGCGCAGCGGGCAGGTCTTGAGGGACAGGCAGCCGCATCCGATGCAGCCGCCGAGATGATCGCGCAGCCGTGTCAATCTGGCGATGCGCTCATCGAGATCGTTGCGCCAGCCGGCGGAAAGTCTCGCCCAGTCGCGCGCGGTCGGCGGCCGTTCTTTGGGCAGCAACCGCAGTGCGTCGCGTATCGCGGACAGCGGCACGCCGGTGCTCTGCGCGACTTTGATGACCGCGATCCGGCGCAGCACCGCGCGCGGATAGCGGCGCTGGTTGCCGGCGTTGCGCCTGCTCGCGATGAGTCCCTTGGACTCGTAGAAATGAAGGGTGGACACGGCGACGCCGGAGCGGCGCGCGACCTCGCCGACGGTCAATTCGCGGGAAATCTGGGCCGTGTTGTGCTGGTTTCCGGTCTTCATCACTTGACCTCAAGTTTACTTGAGGTTGTAGGCTGACTAACCCGTCGCCGCAAGCATTGCAGCGGCCGGAAATTTCCGGAAACAGTCAGGATATATGCGATGAGCAGCTATTACGATCGGACACAGTCACCCGGCAGCGCGACGCGGCCGTTTGTTCTCATCAACAGCTTCACGCCCAAGCCGGGAAAGCTGGACGAACTCGCCGGCGTGCTCGAGGCCGCGCGGGATCGCTTCTCCGATGAGGTCTCGGGATTTCACGGCGGACGGATCTATCGGGACGTCGATGGAAGTTCGGCGTTGATGATCGGCGTGTTCGAGACTGAAGATGACTACGAGAGCTGGATCACATCAAGCCTGTTCGCCCGATACCGGGAGCAGATCCGGCCATTGATCGATAGCATGGGACAATCACGGGTCGAGGCCAGCAATGCACGAAAGACCGCACAGCATGGATCGGCGGGTCACCGGGGTGGCGCGGCAGCCTGAAGCAGGGGATGATGCCTTCCGCAGGGGAGCGTCGCCGTCAGCCGTTGCGGCCTTCGCCGCGCAGCGTCGGCAATCCGATGCCGGTGGCCTCGAACCCGCCATCCACGGACAGCATCTGTCCGGTGATGTAGCTGGCGCGGTCGCTGCACAGGAAGAAAATCGCTTCGGCGAGTTCTTCTTCGAGTCCGTAGCGGTTGAGCGGAATGGTGTCGTGATAGTCGGCCCGGATCGCAGGCGTATGAACCGCTTTCGCCATCGCGGTATCGACCGGACCCGGCGCGACAGCGTTGACGCGAATGCCGAGCGTGGCGAGTTCGACGGCGAACTGCTTGGTGAGATGAGCAAGACCGGCCTTGCTGGTTCCATAAGCGGTGCGCAGCGTCGAGGCACGGAGCGCCGAGATCGAGGTGATGTTCACGATTGCGCCGCCGCCGTTCTCGCGCATCAGCGGTGCTGCCGCCTGGGTGCACAGGAACGGTCCGGTCAGGTTCACCGCCAGCACGCGGTCCCAGTCGACTTGCGTCGTCTCCAGCAGCGGCTTGAAGATCGCGATGCCAGCATTGTTGACCAACGCATCGAGCCGCCCGAAATGCTGGACTGTCTGTTTGAAAGCGGCAGCGACCGCGTCAGCGTCCGAGACGTCGCAATGGATCGCCAGAGTCATATCGGGCGCAGCGAGCGCTTTGAAGGTCTTGGCAAGCAAGTCTTTCTCTATGTCGAGCAGCGCGACATGCCAGCCGTCGGCGAGAAACCGCTTTGCCGCGGCAAGTCCGATACCTCGCGCAGCACCCG
This sequence comes from Sediminibacterium ginsengisoli, assembly GCA_943368635.1. Lineage (GTDB taxonomy): Bacteria > Pseudomonadota > Alphaproteobacteria > Rhizobiales > Xanthobacteraceae > Afipia. The sequence goes on from CALRLJ020000267.1 coordinate 4,053, forward strand.
TCACCAGCGCAACTTTCTTTTGTCCCTTGGTCATGTCCCGTTCCGTTTTTCGATCGATGCCGTCAGCACTCAATATGGCATTGACCATTTTTCGCAGGACTTCACAACTGCTTCACATCCGGGCCGGGTGACCTGACCGCGCTGCCGCCCACACAATCGCCAGGAAAATTCAGGATACCTCACACCATGCCCTCCAGTCTCAAGACGTCGAGCTTTGCGAAAAACGCCATCGTGCTGGGTCTTCTCTCAGCAATCGGGCCTTTCGCCATCGATATGTATCTGCCCGCGCTGCCGTCCATCGCAGCAGATCTGCACGCGTCCACCGCGGCCACGCAGATGACGCTGATGGCGTTCTTCCTGGCGTTCGGGGTTTGCCAGATTGTCTACGGTCCGGTCTCGGACATGGTGGGCCGCAAGCCGCCGCTGTATTTCGGGATCGTGATTTTCGCAATCGGCAGCATCGGTTGTGGGCTTGCCGCCAGTATCACATGGCTGATCGCGTTTCGCTTCCTGCAGGGGCTTGGGGCGGCTGCGGTGATGGTGATTCCGCGCGCGGTGATCCGCGATCTGCATACCGGTGTCGATGCGACGCGGCTAATGTCGCTGGTCATGCTGGTGTTCAGCGTCTCGCCGATTCTGGCGCCCCTTGTCGGCAGTGCGCTGATCGTGCCGTTCGGCTGGCGCGCGGTGTTCGCGGCCGTGACGATCGCTTCGGTTCTCTCCTTCCTGCTGGTCGCATTCGTTCTGCCGGAAACGCGGCCACCCGAGGAACGGGTTGAGGTCAGCGTGCGCAGCGTGCTTGACGGCTTCGGCGAGTTGTTCCGCGACTGGCGTTTCCTCGGGCTGACGTTTATCGGCGGCTTCGGCATGGCGGCATTCTTCGCGTTTCTGGCCAGTTCGTCGTTCATCTATATCGGGCATTTCGGCCTGACGCCGACGCAGTACGGCCTTACGTTTTCGGTCAATGCGATCGGCTTTATCGGCGCGTCGCAATTCAGCGGCTACCTGGCTGAACGTTTCGGGATTGCGCGGGTGGTGTCGGTGGCGGTGACTTGCTTCACGGTCATGGCTCTCATCCTATTCGCTGTGGTGGCAGCAGGCTCCGACAGCCTCGCGGTTCTGGTCGTGATGCTGTTTCTCGCCTTCGCATGGCTTGGTCTTGTGATTCCCTCGACCATGGTGCTCTCGCTCGAAGAGCATGGACCGATTGCCGGGATGGCGTCGGCGCTGGGCGGCACGTTGCAGATGATTACAGGTGCGGTGATGATCGCCGTCGCCAGTTCTTTCTTCAACGGAACGGCGTTGCCGATGGTTTCGACCATCGCGGTCTGCGCAGTCGCTGCTTTCATCCTGACGCGGCTGACATTGCGCTCGGGCAAGACCGCGCCGCAGCCGGCGGAGTAGCGTTTTCAAGCGAAGCACGCCCTGGGGCTTGACCCGAGGGTGGGAACCGGTTCGCGTGACGAA
>CALRLJ020000268.1:0-5519 GCA_943368635.1 Sediminibacterium ginsengisoli
GACCGCGAGGACAAGGACCGCGACCTGTGGTTTTCGAATCCCGATCAGTGCTGCTTCATCCGCAAGGTCGAACCGCTGGCGCGCGCGCTGTCGTCGTTCGACGGCTGGATCAACGGCCGCAAGCGTTTTCAGGGCGGCGACCGCGCCGCCATGGCTGTGGTCGAAGCCGACGGTGAGCGGTTGAAATTCAATCCGCTCGCCAATGCCTCGCTGGACGAACTGAAAGCGCTGTACGCCACCATGAATCTGCCGCCGCATCCATTGGTCGCATCCGGATTCACCTCGATCGGGTGTATGCCTTGCACCAGCCGCACGCTTCCCGGCGAAGATCCGCGCGCGGGCCGCTGGCGCGACAGAGGCAAGACGGAATGCGGTATTCACGTCACCAAAACGGCATAAAATTTTGCCTTCTTGAAAATGCGGATTTCATGGAACGTTCGTTCCGCAAGCTTCCAAAGAATGAAATCCGGTTTCGTTGACAGAACAATGTTATTTCCAGAGTTTCACGCCTTCCCTGATGGCGATGATGTCGTCAGTTCGAATGGAGCTTGAAATGGTTCGCCGTAATCGTCTCATCAAAAATCTTCTGGTGATCGGAAGTCTGGTCTGGGCAAGCTCTGCGCTTGCTGCCGATGTCACGCTGCTGAATGTGTCCTACGATCCGACGCGCGAGCTGTACGGCGATTTCAACAAGGCGTTCGCCGCTGCGTACCAGAAGGACACCGGCAAGAGCATCGAGATCAAGCAGTCGCATGGCGGCTCGGGTTCGCAGGCGCGCTCGGTGATCGACGGATTGCAGGCCGATGTGGTGACGCTGGCGCTGGCCTATGACATCGATGCGATCGCCAACAAGGGATCGCTCGAGAAGGACTGGCAGAAGAAGCTGCCGCAGAATTCGTCGCCTTACACCTCGACCATTGTGTTCCTTGTCCGCAAAGGCAATCCGAAGGGCATCAAGGATTGGGACGATCTGATCAAGAAAGACGTGCAGGTCATTACGCCCAATCCCAAGACGTCCGGCGGCGCGCGCTGGAATTATCTCGCGGCGTGGGGTTATGCCCTGAAGAAGTTCGGCTCCGAGGAAAAGGCCAAGGCCTTCGTCGGAAACATCTACAAGAACGTGCCAGTGCTGGACACGGGCGCGCGCGGCTCCACGGTGACCTTCGTCGAGCGTGGCGTCGGCGACGTGCTGCTGGCCTGGGAGAACGAGGCTTTTCTCGCAGTGAAGGAATTCGGCAAGGACAAGTTCGAGATCGTGGCGCCGCCGCTGTCGATCCTCGCCGAGCCGCCGATTGCGGTGGTCGATAAAGTTGTCGATAAAAAAGGCACGCGCGCCGCGGCTGAAGCCTATCTGAAATTCTGGTACACCAAGGAAGGCCAGGAAATCGCCGCGCGGAATTTCTACCGCCCGCGCGATGCTGCGGTCGGCGAAAAGTATGCAGACTCCTTTGCGAAGGTTGATCTTTTCACCATCGATGCGGTGTTCGGCGGCTGGACCAAGGCGCAAAAGGAACACTTCGGTGAAGGCGGCGTTTTCGATCAGATCTACAAGAACTGATTTGACCGCGGAATGATGGGGGCATTGTGAGCGGAGGAGCAGGACGACGACGGGCATTGCCGGGCTTTGGCCTCACCATGGGGCTGACGCTGACATGGCTGTCGATCATCGTGTTGATTCCGCTCGCGGGCCTTTTTCTGAAAACGTCCGAACTGTCGCTCGATCAGTTCTGGGGCATTCTCACCTCGCGCCGCACGCTCAACGCGCTGCGCATCTCGTTTGGCCTCGCGTTCCTCGCCGCCATCGTCAATCTGGTGATGGGCATGGTGATCGTCTGGGTGCTGGTGCGTTACCGGTTTCCCGGCAGGCGGATTTTCGATGCCATCGTCGATATTCCCTTCGCGCTGCCGACGGCGGTTGCTGGCGTGGCGTTGACGGCCTTGTTCGCGCAGAAGGGCTGGCTCGGCGCGCCGCTGGCTGAAATGGGCATCAAGGTCGCATTCACGCCGGTCGGCATTTTCGTCGCGATGATCTTCATCGGATTTCCGTTCGTGGTGCGCACAGTGCAGCCGGTGCTGATCGATCTTGAAATCGAGGTCGAGGAAGCCGCCGCCAGTCTCGGCGCGTCGCGCTGGGACATCATCACGCGCGTGATCCTGCCCAGCCTGACACCGGCGATCCTGACCGGCTTCGCGCTGGCGTTCGCCCGCGCCGTCGGCGAATACGGTTCGGTGATCTTCATTGCCGGCAACCTGCCGAACGTGTCCGAGATCGCGCCGTTGCTGATCGTGATCCGGTTGTCGGAGTTCCGATATGCCGACGCCACCGCGATTGCGGTCATCATGCTGGTGGTGTCGTTCCTCATCATCTTTACCATCAATCGCATTCAACGCTGGGCGCAGACGCGCGGCGTTGCGGTTCAGGTCTGAGCCGCCACGATGATGACGATCAACAGACCTGTCACGCAGTCCGCGCACGAGACGCGCACCGAGCCTGCGCTGGTGCGATGGACGCTGATCACGATTGCTGTCGCGTTCCTGACGGTCTTTGTGGTGCTGCCGCTGGTGGTGGTGTTCACCGAGGCGTTTTCCAAGGGCATCGACGCTTATCTCGCCGCATTATCGGACCCGGAAGCGCTGTCCGCGATCCGCCTGACGCTGACGGTGGCGGTGATTTCGGTGGGACTCAATCTGGTATTCGGCGTGGCCGCCGCATGGGCGATTGCGAAGTTTGAATTTCCCGGCAAGGTGTTCCTGATTACGCTGATCGATCTTCCGTTTTCAGTCAGCCCGGTGATCGCCGGTCTGGTGTTCGTGTTGCTGTTCGGCGCGCAGGGTTACTTCGGCGCGTGGCTGATGGAGCACGGCGTGCAGATATTGTTCGCGGTGCCGGGTATCGCGCTGGCGACGACGTTCGTGACCTTTCCGTTCGTGGCGCGTGAACTGATCCCGCTGATGCAGGAGCAGGGAACCCAGGAGGAGGAGGCTGCGATTTCGCTCGGCGCGTCCGGGCTGACGACCTTCTTCCGTGTCACCATTCCCAATATCAAATGGGGCATTTTGTACGGCGTGCTGCTGTGCAACGCGCGCGCGATGGGTGAATTCGGCGCGGTTTCCGTGGTTTCCGGCCATATTCGCGGCGAAACCAACACCATGCCGCTGCTGGTCGAAATCCTCTATAATGAGTACCAGTTTGTGGCGTCGTTCGCGATTGCGTCGCTGCTCGCATTCCTGGCGCTCGTCACGCTGATCGTGAAAACGGTCCTTGAAAGCCATCTCGAAGAAGGACAGCCCGCAAGTGACGATTGAAGTTCGCAACATCGTGAAAAAGTACGGCGCCTTTGCCGCGCTCGATCATGTCGATCTCAAGGTCGCCACCGGAGAGCTGGTCGCGCTGCTCGGTCCGTCGGGATCGGGCAAGACCTCGTTGTTGCGCATTATCGCAGGCCTCGACTGGCCCGATGAAGGCTCGGTGATTTTCGACGGGGAGAATGCGCTGGCGCGTGGCGCCGGAGAGCGCAATGTCGGCTTCGTGTTCCAGCACTACGCGCTGTTCCGCCACATGAGTGTGTTCGAGAACGTTGCCTTCGGTCTACGGGTGCAGCCGCGCGCGATCCGCAAGGACGAGGCGCATATCAAAAAGCGCGTCAAGGAGTTGCTCGATCTGGTGCAGCTCGACTGGCTGGCGGATCGCTATCCGAGCCAATTGTCCGGCGGCCAGCGCCAGCGTATCGCGCTTGCGCGCGCGCTCGCCATCGAACCTCGCATCCTGCTGCTGGACGAGCCGTTCGGCGCGCTCGACGCCAAGGTGCGCAAGGAATTGCGCCGTTGGCTGCGCCAGCTTCACGACGAGATTCACGTCACTTCGATTTTCGTCACCCACGATCAGGAAGAAGCACTCGAAGTCGCCAACCGTGTGGTGGTGATGGACAAGGGCAAGATCGAGCAGATCGGCTCGCCGGGCGACGTTTACGACAACCCGGCCACCGCCTTCGTTCATGGCTTCATCGGCGAGTCCATCGTGCTGCCGGTGCAGGTCGCGGACGGCAAGGTCCGACTCGGCGACAAGGTGCTGAATCTTGAATCGCGCGATGCGGTGTCGGGTCCGTCAAATTTGTTTATCCGCCGTCATGACGTGTCGATTGTGCCGGCCGGCAGCGGGATTCTCGAAGGCGACGTCAAGCATGTGCGGGCGTTTGGCCCGACCCAGCGCGCCGACGTGGTGCTGCATAATGGCGCGACCGAAACCCTGATCGAGATCGACGCGCCGCGCGACCGCGATCTCAAGCCCGGCGACGTGGTCAGCCTGCAACCCCGCCGCTACCGGCTGTTTCCGGCGCAGTCGTAATCTCCGTTCTTTCGTCATTGCGAGGAGCACTGGCGACGAAGCAATCCAGCCCTTCCTCATGGCTCTGGATTGCTTCGCTCCGCTCGCAATGACGGGCAAAGTTCCCCTCCCAATTGTCGCCCCGTTCACCATTCAGCCACTGTTGGTGTGCAACAAACGCCGACTGACGGTTGGGGATTGCAGATGATACGCGTGGCGGGGGCCATTCTGGCGCTGACGATGCTGAGTGGTTGCGGCGGGGGCGGTGACACGTCCACCGAGCAGCCGGCGTTCTATATCAGCATGGCCAATGCCAGCGCGAAGCTGGACCCGAACGTCGCGGCCTCGATGATTTCCGGCTACCGGCAGAACAACGGCCTCGGCGCGGTTCAGGTCGATCCGCTGCTGATGAAGGCTGCCGAGGCGCAGTCCAATGCCATGGGCAGCCGCAACAAGCTCGATCACAATGTCGCCGGTCCGCTCGACAAGCGCATCAAGGCGTCGGGTTTCGACGCTGCCAAGGCGGTCGAAAACGTCTCGGCCGGTTATCACACCCTGGCCGAAGCCTTCTCGGGATGGCGGGATTCGCCGCCTCATAAAGCCAACATGCTGGCAAGCGGTGTCACAAAAATGGGCATCGCCGCGACCTATGTTCCGAACACCAAGTACAAGGTGTTCTGGACGCTGATCCTCGCCGCGCCGGATTCCAGATAAAACTTCTGTGACATTCCTGTCAGTTTCGCCAATTGACGCGGCTGCGAACTAGGGCCACCGTACTGCTGCATCGCATCATTCCGGTGCTGTTTCAGTGATGGCTTATGGATCAACGTTTCCCCGATAAACCTGCCGCATCGATCCCCGCACAGGCGCAGCGCGTGCTGGTGCTGCAAGGCGGCGGCGCACTCGGCTCCTATCAGGCCGGGGCCTATCAGGCGCTCTGTCATCATGATTTCGAGCCGAAATGGGTCGCAGGCATTTCCATCGGCGCGATCAATGCCGCGATCATCGCCGGCAATCCGCGCGAGAAGCGGATCGGCAAGCTCAAGGAATTCTGGGAGATGGTGTCGTCGGGCTCAGTGATGCCGTGGGCGCCGTTCGTGCAGGGCGATCAGGCGCGCTCGGTCTTTAATGAAACAAGTGCGGCGCTGATCGCGACCTTCGGCGTGCCCGGATTTTTCACGCCACGCTTTCCGCC
>CALRLJ020000269.1:0-5518 GCA_943368635.1 Sediminibacterium ginsengisoli
TAACCGAATGCGGCGCGAACGAACTCGGCGCGACCCTCGCACGCATCAATCCTACCGAAGTGATCGTGACCGATGCGCTCTACGGCGATCCGGACTTGTCCGCGCTGTTTCGCACACTACCCGCCGTCACCCCGGTCACACGCGACATCTTCGACGCCGCCACCGCCGAGCGGCGGCTGTGCGATTACTTTGCGGTTGCAACTATGGACGGCTTCGGCGCGATGTCGCGGCTGGAAGCAACCGCCGCAGCAGCAGCCGTCACCTATGTGGATCGCACGCAGGTCGGCAAACATCTGCCACTCTCGCCACCGTCGCGCGAGGCTGCCGGAACCACCATGGCGATCGATCCAGCCACCCGCGCCAATCTCGAACTGACCCGCACGCTGGCGGGCGAGCGTCGCGGATCGCTGCTCGACGCTATCGACTGTACAGTAACGGCGGCGGGATCGCGCTTGCTGGCGCAACGTCTCTCGGCACCTCTGACCGACAGCACGACCATTTCCCACCGCCTCGACGCCACAGCTTTGTTCGCAAACGACAGTGCCGTACGGGACGATCTGCGCGGCATCCTGCGCGCGGCGCCGGATATTTCGCGCGCGCTGGCACGGCTGTCAGTCGGACGCGGCGGTCCGCGCGATCTCGCAGCCTTACGTGACGGAATTCTCGCCGCCGACAAAGCCGTGGAACGACTGTCACGCATCGATACGCTTCCGCGCGACATTGCGCTTGCGATCGACGCGCTGCGCCGTCCGGCCCGGGATCTGGCGAAGGAATTTGCGCGCGGGCTCGCCGACGAATTGCCGTTGTTCAAGCGGGATGGCGGTTTTGTCCGGGCAGGTTATCAATCCACGCTGGACGAAACCCGCAACCTGCGCGACGCCTCAAGGCTGGTGGTCGCTGCGATGCAGGCGCGCTACGCCGACGATACCGGCATCAAGGGCCTCAAGATCCGGCACAACAACGTGCTGGGTTACTTTGTCGAAGTCACCGCGCAGCACGGCGACAAGCTGATGGCCGCGCCCTTGAATGCGACTTTCATTCACCGCCAGACACTTGCAGGACAGGTGCGCTTCACCACCACCGAGCTTGGCGAGATCGAGGCGAAGATCGCCAATGCCGGCGACCGTGCGCTCGGACTCGAGCTGGAAATTTTCGACCGGTTGTGCGCGCAGGCCGTGTCGGTTGGCGACGATCTGCGTGCCGCCGCGCATGCCTTCGCGCTGCTCGATGTGACCGCCGCACTGGCGGAACTCGCCGTCGATGAAAATTACGCGCGGCCCGTGGTCGACAATTCGCTGAAGTTCTCCATCGAAGGCGGACGCCACCCGGTTGTCGAGCAGGCGCTGAAGCGCGACGGCCAGCCTTTCATCGCCAATGCCTGCGACCTGTCGCCGGGACCGTCGCAAGCATCCGGGCAAATCTGGCTAATCACCGGTCCGAACATGGCCGGTAAATCCACCTTCCTGCGGCAGAATGCGCTGATCGCGTTGATGGCTCAGATCGGCAGCTTCGTACCGGCGAAGCTCGCGCATATCGGCATCGTTGATCGATTGTTCTCGCGCGTGGGTGCTGCGGACGATCTCGCGCGCGGACGCTCGACCTTCATGGTCGAGATGGTGGAGACCGCGGCAATCCTCAATCAGGCCGGCGAGCGCGCATTGGTGATCCTCGACGAGATCGGCCGCGGCACGTCGACATTCGACGGGCTGTCGATCGCATGGGCCTCGATCGAACACCTGCATGAAAGCAACCGTTGCCGCGCGCTGTTCGCGACGCATTATCACGAACTGACCGCGCTGTCGGCCAACCTGCCGCGCCTGTTCAACGCCACCGTGCGCGTGAAGGAATGGCAGGGCGACGTGGTGTTCCTGCATGAGGTACTGCCGGGTTCGGCGGATCGTTCCTACGGCATCCAGGTGGCGAAGCTTGCGGGTCTTCCCGCAGCCGTGGTCGCGCGCGCAAAATCGGTGCTGACGAAGCTGGAGGCGCAGGATCGCGGAAGCACGGCACGCGCGCTGGCCGACGACCTGCCGCTGTTCGCAGTGCCGTCACGTGCTGCCGTCGAGCCGCAGCCGCCAAGTGCTGCGGAGCAGCTTGCCGAGGCGATCGGTGCGCTGCATCCCGACGAGATGTCGCCGCGCGAGGCGCTGGATGCGCTCTATGCGTTGAAGGCAAAGCTGCCGAAGTAATCGCACGTCAGATGCGATTGAGCGTCACCACCGTCTTCGGCCCGTTCTTGATGGTCTGGTAGACCACACAGTAGCGCTCGGTCAGCTTGAGCAGTTGATCGAGCTTGTCCTGCGGCGCGTCGGTGTCGACGTCGAACCGAAGACGAATTTCGGCAAAACCCACCGGGGCTTCCTTGTCGACGCCAAGCGTGCCGCGAAAATCGAGATCGCCTTCGGCAGTGACATTGCCGGACTTCAGCGGCGCGTCGATGGCGGTCGCAACCGATTTCAGCGTGACACCGGCACAGGCCACCAGCGCCTCAAGCAGCATGTCGCCGGAGCAGAGTTCAAGACCTGAGCCGCCGGTTGCCGGATGCAACCCTGCGATTGCGGCTGCTGCTTTGCCGGTTTCAACCTTGCAGGACAGCCCCTCGCTGTCGAGCGAGCCCTTTGCCTTCAATGTGATAAGCGCGGCCTTGGGATCGGATTTGTAGCGATCCTTGATAGGCGCCTGCATGGCGCGGAGTGCGGTTGAATCCATTTTCGTGATCTCCGTTTCACCAAACCAACAATGCCCTGCGGCCAGTTATTCCGTCATCTGTTGTTTCCCCGACCCTTCGGCATATGAGATCGGAGCTATCCGGCTTGCCGAACTGCCGCCTTCGTGTGTTCGGCTCAAAGCGAAGATATATATTATTTATATTTATCAATATGTTACATATATCTCCGGCAAGCGACCCGCATCGGGCATCATCTGCACCTGCCCCCCGCTAGAAGAAAAGCGAAGGGAACGGCCCCCTCCGCCGCAATCCGCTGATGACACCGCTGCTGCGGTTCGTTATCCGAATAGAATGGACAGCGTGACGGCCAAGATCCTCCCAAATCCCGCAGTGGAATTTGAACCCGCGCGTATCGCCGGCGAAATCGATGCACTTGCGCAAAAACATGGCGGCAAGGATGACCTGCTGCGCGGGGCCATCACGCAGTTATTGAAAGGCGAAATGGCGCAGGCCCGCGAGGCCGCGCAGGCGCAGTTGCTGAAGGACCGCCACGGGCGGCGATGCGCCGAGCGCCTTTGTTTCGTTCAGGACGAGATTATCCGCATCCTGTTTAACGCCGCGACCAAGCATCTCTATCACTCGCCCACCCCGTCGGATTCCGAACGCATGGCCGTCATCGCCACCGGCGGTTACGGCCGCGGCCTGATGGCGCCCGAGTCCGACATCGATCTGCTGTTCATCCTGCCCTACAAGCAAACCGCATGGGGCGAACAGGTCGCAGAGGCCATCCTTTATTGCCTCTGGGACATGGGACTGAAAGTCGGCCACGCCACCCGCTCGATCGATGAATCGATCCGCCAGGCACGCGGCGACATGACCATACGCACCTCGGTGCTGGAAACCAGATTTCTGACCGGCGATCAGGCCCTCTACGACGAACTCGTCATGCGCTTCGACAAGGATGTCGTGCAGGGCACCGCCGCTGAATTCGTGACCGCGAAGCTGGCGGAGCGCGAGGAGCGGCACCGCCGCGCCGGCCAGTCACGCTATCTGGTCGAACCCAATGTGAAGGACGGCAAGGGCGGCTTGCGCGATCTGCACACGCTGTTCTGGATCGCCAAGTATGTGTACCGGGTCAGCAACAGCGAAGACCTCGTGCAGCGCGGCGTGTTCGACGCGCAGGAATACCGCACGTTCCGCCGCTGCGAAGACTTCCTGTGGTCCGTCCGCTGCAACATGCATTTCTTCACCGGCCGCCCCGAAGAGCGGCTGTCGTTCGAAATGCAGCGCGAGATCGCCCAGCGGCTCGGCTACACCTCGCATCCCGGCATGCAGGATGTCGAACGATTCATGAAGCACTACTTCCTGATCGCCAAGGAAGTCGGCGATCTCACCGCGATCCTGTGCGCCAAGCTTGAAGATCAGGAAGCCAAGCCGGCGCCGGTACTCAGCCGCATGATGGCGCGGCTGCGGCCCGGCCGGAAGCGCGGCCGCGTTCCCGGCGGCGAAGATTTCATCATCGACAACAACCGGATCAACCTTGCAGCACCCGACGTGTTCAAGAGCGATCCGGTCAATCTGATCCGCATTTTCCGCCTCGCGCAGAAGAACAATCTGGCGTTCCACCCGGACGCCATGCGCGCGGCAACGCGCTCGCTCGGCCTTATCACGCCGAAGCTTCGCGAGAATCCGGAAGCCAACAAGCTGTTCATGGAAATTCTGACGTCGAACGACGCGGAAACCGTGTTGCGGCGGATGAACGAGGCCGGCGTCCTCGGCCGCTTCATCCGCGCATTCGGACGCATTGTCTCGATGATGCAGTTCAACATGTATCATCACTATACGGTCGATGAGCATCTGCTGCGCTGCATCGGCATCCTTCAGGACATCGAGCGCGGCGGAAACGACGAATTCGTCGTCGCCAGCGATCTGATGCGCAAGATCCATCCCGAGCATCGGGCTGTCATCTATATGACCGTGCTGCTGCACGATATCGCCAAGGGCCGGCCAGAGGATCATTCCATCGCGGGCGCGAAAGTCGCGCGCCGGCTGTGTCCGCGGTTCGGTTTCAACGCCGCCGATACCGAGCTTATCGCCTGGCTGATTGAAGAACACCTCACCATGTCCACGGTGGCGCAATCGCGCGATCTGTCGGACAGCAAGACCATCGAGAACTTCGCCGCCGTTGTGCAATCGGTCGAGCAGATGAAGCTGCTGACCATTCTGACCACGGCCGACATTCGCGGTGTGGGTCCGGGTGTCTGGAACGGCTGGAAAGCGCAGTTGATCCGCACGCTCTACTACGAAACCGAGCCGGTGCTGACCGGAGGTTTCTCCGAGGTTAATCGCGCCCAGCGCATCGAAGTTGCACAAGCGGAATTCCGCGCGAACTTCAAAGAGTGGCCCGACAGCGAACTCGAGGCCTACATTTCACGGCATTATCCCGCTTACTGGCTGAAGGTCGAACTGCCGCGCAAGATCCGCCATGCACGCTTCGTCAAGGCGAGCGAGGCCGGAGGACACAAGCTAGCCGTCAATGTCGGCTTCGATGAGGGACGCGGCGTCACTGAACTGACGATCATGGCGCCGGATCATCCCTGGCTGCTGTCGATTATTGCAGGCGCCTGCGCATCCGCCGGAGCCAACATTGTCGATGCGCAGATCTACACCACGACCGACGGCATCGCGCTCGACACCATCGCGATTACCCGTGAATACGACCGCGACGACGATGAAGGACGCAGGGCGACCCGCATCGGCGACACCATCGAAGAGGTTCTGGAAGGCAAATTGCGGCTGCCCGATGTGATGGCACGGCGCACCGCATCGAAGGGGCGATTGAAGCCGTTC
>CALRLJ020000270.1:0-5507 GCA_943368635.1 Sediminibacterium ginsengisoli
CTTCATCTTCCATCAGCGCTTCGTAACGCACGACCTCGCCGCCGAACACGAAGGTGTCGTTCGGCACCAGCCCCTCGATGAAATATTCCTCGATCTGGCCGAGCATCCGCCCGCCCCGCGCAATGGCGCCGGTCGAACCCGAGCCTTTACTGCGCCCGCGCACCAGTTTCACCTTCAGCATCGGCTCTTCGACGATGGTGCCGACGTTGAGCCGGTAGCTCTGCCGCACCTTCGGATTGGTGACCCGCCACTTTCCGGCTTTGTCCTGCTTGATTCGCGCGAAGCGCTCGTAGCTCTTCAACGCGTAACCGCCGGTGGCGACAAAATCGATCGCGTCGTCGAAATCGTTACGCGCCAGATCCGCGTAGGGCGCAGCGCTGCGGACCTCGTCGTAAAGCGCATCGGCCAGAAACGGCTCGCCACAGGCGCGGCCGAGCAAATGCTGGGCCAGTACGTCGAGCGATCCGGTGCGTTGTGGTGGCGTGTCCTGCGCATTCTCCGCCACCGCATCGATGGCAGCGCGGCATTCCAGCACTTCGAAACGATTGGCCGGGACCATGACCGCGCGCGACGGCTCATCAAGGCGATGATTGGCGCGGCCAATCCGCTGCATCAACCGCGAAGCGCCTTTCGGTGCTCCGACATTGATGACGAGATCGATGTCGCCCCAGTCGATGCCGAGATCGAGCGACGACGTGCAGACCACGCCGCGCAGCTTGCCCGCGGCCATGGCATCCTCGACCTTGCGGCGTTGCGCCACATCGAGCGACCCATGATGCAGCGCGATTGCAAGTCCGTCCTCGTTGATGCGCCACAGATCCTGAAACAGCATCTCCGCCTGCGCACGCGTGTTGACGAACATCAGCGAAGTCTTGTTGGCCTTCACCAGATCGTAAATCTCAGCCAACGCGTGACGCGCCATGTGTCCAGCCCACGGCAGGCGCTCTTTGGTGTCTAGCATCTCGACAATGGGTGCCGCACCGGCATCGGCAATCACCAGATCGGCCATGGTCTGCGCGCCGACGGTTTGCGGCATCAAATAGCGCCGCAGATCGTCAGGCTCCGCGACGGTTGCCGACAGGCCCACCGTCGTCACATTCGGCGCAAGCTGCCACAGCCGCGCCAACCCGAGCGACAGCAGATCGCCGCGCTTGGACGTCACCAGCGCATGCAGCTCGTCGAGCACCACACGTTTCAAGGATGAAAACAGATACGGCGCATCGTCGGACGACAGCAGCAATGCGAGTTGCTCGGGTGTCGTCAGAAGAATATCCGGCGGATACTTGCGCTGCCGCTGTCGCCGCGACACCGGCGTGTCGCCCGTGCGGGTTTCGACCCGGACCGGCAGTTTCATGTCGGCAATCGGACGCTCGAGATTACGCGCGATGTCCACCGCCAGCGCTTTTAACGGAGAAATGTAGAGCGTGTGCAGGCCGCCACTGCGCGCAACGCTGCGTCCGGTCGATAGGGTTCTCGCTGGTCCCGCCCGTGGAGCGCCCAACTCAACCAGCGTCGGCAGAAATCCCGCCAGCGTCTTGCCCGCGCCGGTCGGTGCGATCAGCAATGCAGACCGGTTGTTGTGTGCCTTGGCGAGCAGATCGAGCTGATGCGCACGCGGCGACCAGCCCCGCGCCGCGAACCAGCGCTGGAATGTCTCGGGCAGCAAATCCGGCGATATCAGGGTCTTGGTATCCACGCCCTAGAGGTAAGGCGTCGCAACAGCGCGGTCGAGGGCAGTGACGGAGATTCCGCCCTGCCCTCGCGCGTCATACTTGTTGTTATTGGCTGACCGGCTTTGCGTCGAGATCCCAGTCCTTGCCGTTGAAAGTGCCCATGAACAAGGTCTTGATCGGCGAATAATCGTCCGGCGAGGTTGAATAGGTAATTCCCGGCAGGAAGATCGGCGCCTTGTAACCGGCAAGGCTGGTCGCCTGCTTCAGGACATTCTCGTGGGTGAGTTCGTCACCGCACTTTTCCAGAATCCGCGCCATGGTGACGGCCTGAGAATAGCCCTGGAACGCGATGGTGTTATCCTGATCGACGTTCGGCAGATATTTCGTGCGCAGTTCCTGAAAACCCTGCACGTCGGGGTCGTTGGCCCATTTCGGGCTACCGACCTCCTTGGTGTAGCTCGCAGCCACGATGCCGATCGCGTTCTCAGTGCCGGCGGCATTGAGAATCGAACGTCCGCTCGATGTGCTGACCAGCAGATGCAGCGGCTTCCAGCCGAGTTCCGCCACCTTGCGGATCGACTGCGACGTCGCCTTGCCGGTGGAGATATTGTAGAAAACATCCGCGCCCGACTTCGACAGGTTGATCATCTGTGAATCGATGGTCGGATCGGTGAGATCGTAGGACGCTTCCGCGACAACCTTGGCCTTGCCGCCGGCCGCGGCCAAAACCTCCTTGAAGGAATTCATGTAATCCCGGCCGAACTCATCGTTCTGGTACAGGACCGCAACTTTTGCCTCAGGCTTCTTCTGCAAAAGATACCGCGCGAGAATCCGTCCCTCGGTCGGATAGAGCGGCAGGCCCGGCGTGGTCCATTTGAAATTCTTCGGATCGTTCCAGCGCCCTGCCCCGGTGTTCAGAAGCAACTGCGGGATTTTCTTGCTGTTGAGATATTTCTGCACGGCGGTCTGCGGCCCGGTGCCGAGCGAACCGAACAGCGCCAGCACTTCTTCCTGCTCGACCAGACGCCGCGTCGCCTCGACGGTCTTCGGCGCACTGTAGGAATCGTCCAGCGTGAGGAAGGTGATCTTGCGTCCGTTGATGCCGCCCTTTTCATTCAGCATCTGGAAATAGACCGCCTGGGTGCGGCCGATCACGCCATAGAGCGAACCGGGGCCGCTATGAGGCACGGTCTGACCGAGCTTGATCTCGGTGTCGCTGGCGCCCGGATCGTATTTCTTCTCGGCATGGGCGGCGGATGCCGCCATCAGAACAGCGGCTGCAACGGCCGCGCCTGCGGCGAACGATGACATCGTCGATTTCATTTTCTTGTTATCTCCCTAAACGGTCTTGCCGGCATTCTGCGATGCCTTTGATTTTCCGGGCGTATTCATCGCAAATCGGATGCAGATCACGTCATCCTGACCGGGCACGGATGCCTGTCTTGCGTTTTGGCGTCACCCGCGACCTTTTTTGCACCACCATCGGGCTTATCCGGCGCAGCACGCTGCGTAACCGCCTTTAATTCCAGCAAAATTTGACCTAACGGCACTGCGTCAATTTGGCTCATGTGTGGCCCGCAAGGTACAGCAGAACGCCCCGACAGCCGCTACACAGGGTCGAGTTCTGAACTGGAATCCCATGCAGAAGTTTTTGATCGCAGCAGCACTTGTCGTAACGACGGCAAATGCCGAGGCTGCTGACCTTGCCGCCAGGATCGCTTTCAAAAAAGCGCCTGTCGCAGCGACGGCCTATGACTGGACCGGAGTTTACGCGGGCGTGAACGTCGGGCTCGCCGTGGGTGGCGAGGGCCGCTCCGGGCTGGATGTGCTTGGATTCGGCGGATCGTTTGAGACCTTCAATCTCGCATCGCTAGGCGCAGTCGGCGGCGGTCAGACCGGTTACAACTATCAATTCGGCAACTGGGTGATCGGCGCGGAAGCCGACATTCAGGGAATCGGCAACGACAAGCATTCCAACTGCGTCCTGACCTGCAATGCCCTGAACGGCGCCATGCTCAGTGAGGACATGCAGTGGTTCGGCACCGTGCGCGGCCGCGTCGGCTATGCTTCCGGACCGATCCTGAATTATTTCACTGCCGGTTTCGCCTATGGCGGCGTCACCACCACAAACACCGAACGTCTTCTTGGCGCCACAGGCTCCTTCACCAGCGACAGGATCAAGACCGGCTACACGCTCGGCAGCGGCATCGAGGCGGCACTCGGCGGCAACTGGACCGGGAAGATCGAGTATCTCTATGTCGATCTCGGCTCGTCCACAAACACCTTCACCTTCGCAGGCATCCCGCACGTCCTGAACACCGAAGTCCGCGAAAGCATTTTCCGCGCCGGCGTGAATTACCGTTTCGGCGGCAAAGGCCAGCTGCTGGCCTTCACTCCGGCGGCGAACTGGGCCGGCTTCTACGCCGGCGGTAACGGCGGTTCCGGCATCGCGCGCGATGCCACCACGCACACCGTTGCGGGCGGCGCACTCAACAACAGCTTCGATCTCGCTCCGCGCGGTTACAACGGCGGCTTGCAGGCCGGTTACAACTGGCAAAGCGGCAACATCGTGTACGGCGTCGAGACCGATATTCAGTATTCGACGCAAGAAACCGACCGCAGTTGCCTTGCGACCTGCACGCCTATCAGTTCAGCAGCTTTCCGTCAGAAGCTCGACTGGTTCGGCACGGCACGCGGACGCATCGGCTACGGCGTCGGCCCCACCTTGTTCTACGCCACCGGCGGCTTCGCTTACGGGGAGGTCAAAACGCGCGTCACCGAAAATCTTGTCGGTTTCGGAACCAACGGCACCGCAAGCTTCAAGGACATCCGCGCCGGATGGACCCTTGGCGCGGGCGTCGAGACGCCGCTCGAACTGTTCGACTGGGTCAAGCCGGGCCAGTGGAGCGTCAAGACCGAATATCTCTACGTCGATCTCGGCAGTGCCTCGAACAGCTACAATCTCAATGGCGTGGCACATACGCTGACCACGGAAGAAACCAATCACATCTTCCGCACCGGCGCGAACTACCATTTCGATGCACCGGTGACCGCGACGCACTGATCGGCGCGCGTCAGGCCTTGCTTGCGGTAACGACCAGTCCCGGCACAGGCTCGTTCGCCTCGATGCGGGTGGACGCCGCAGCAATCTCGCAAGCTTTCAATCCCGCACCGGCAATCGCACCGCGCAGATAGTCGGCGCTGTGGGCGTAGCGCAGCCCGTGACCGAGAATCACGCCCTTGCCTGCATGGGTTTCCACCGTGAACGCCAGCAAGCCCTGCGGCTTCAGCACGCGCGCCGCCTCGCGCAGCAGCGCGTCGAGTTCCGGCACATAAACGAAGGCATCCGCCGCGACGATCAGGTTTGCGCTCGTATCATCTTCCGCGCAAAGGCCCTGCAGCATGTCGGTCACATCCAGCCGCGCATAGAGACCGGTGGCGCGGGCGCGCTCGATCATCCCGGACGACAGATCGACGCCGATAAATTCATCGACCAGCGAGGTGAACTCGCGGGCGACGAGGCCCGTTCCACATCCGAGATCGAGCGCGCGCTTGAAATGCGCCGGCAACCGGGATTCATGCCGCGCCGCCAGCACCGCCTTCAACAACACTTGCGGGCCGCAATAATCCAGATCGCTCACCAGTGTTTTGTCGAACCGCGGCGCGTATTGATCGAACAGCGCGCGTACATAACCCTGCGGCATGCTGGAGAGATCTTCCGCACCGAGCCGCATCAGCCGCAGCTTGGCGCCGTGCCGGTCGTCGGGATCGGTGTCGCGCGCGCGCAGATAGGCGGCAACGGCCTCGTCCCGCTGGCCCATCTGCTCGCGCAGA
>CALRLJ020000271.1:0-5505 GCA_943368635.1 Sediminibacterium ginsengisoli
GGGTCTGCAGGGCGCTAATCGCACGGGACGCCCCTTTACCGGCGATTTTGCCGGCGATCTTCTCTACGGGACGCTCATCGAACTCGGCTTTGCCCGTGGATCGTACGAAGCCCGGCCCGACGACGGGCTTATGTTGGCGGATTGCCGCATCAGCAATGCGGTGCGCTGCGTGCCGCCGCAGAACAAACCCCTGCCCGCTGAAATCAAGACCTGCCGCACATTCATGAAAGCCGCAATCGACGAGATGCCGCGATTGCGGGCTATCGTCATGCTCGGCCGGGTGGCGCACGATTCCACGCTGAAGACCCTCAACATCCGTGCACCCGATGCGCCTTTCGCCCATGGCGCGCAGCATCAGGTTGGAACGATACGGTTGTTCGACAGCTACCACTGTTCGCGCTACAACACGAACACGCGCCGCCTGACGCCTGAGATGTTCAAGGCGATATTCACCAGCGTCCGGAAATATCTGGATTAGCGCGGGTTGGCCTGCAACCAGGCCAGCACATCCCCTGCATTCCGGTCCGGCGGAAATACCGGATAGAACACTTGGGTGATCGTCGCATCGTCGATGACGAGCGCGAGCCGTTTGACCAGCGTCAGTCCCGCGACATCCATCGAAGGCAACTTGAGCGCACGCGTCAGCGCGAGATCGCTGTCGGACAGAACCTGAAACGGCACATGCAGCCGTTCGACCATGTCGCGTTGATAGGCACTGTCCTGCGTCGAAATGCCGAACACGTGCTGCGCGCCGGCTTCCCTGAGATCCTTGAACAGATCGCGGAAGGCGCAGGTCTGTGGCGTGCAGCCCCGCGCGCCGGGGATCATGTCCCAATCGTCCACAAGGCCGATCTTGCCCGGCTCTCCGGTGCGCGGATAAGCAAACAGCACCGCACGTCCCGGCAGCGACGCCAGCGTCACAACGGCACCATCGGTCGCCTGCAGCGCGACGGATGGGATCTTCATGCCGATCAGGTGCTTCGCCGCGCCATCATCGACCGGCGCTGGAATCTTGCTCCAGTCCACATCCATCAGGTTCGGCTGGTTCATCGCACTATCCTTTTCGATCAGCCTCATGGTGAGGAGGCACACTTGCGCCGTCTCGAACCATGAGGTGGATGTAGCCTCATCCTTCGAGACGCACAAAAGCGCGCTCCTCAGGATGAGGACGTTCTGTCAGCCCTTCGCCCTCAACAGGCGGCCCTTCTCGCGCGCCCAATCCCGCTTTTTCTCGGTGTCGCGCTTGTCGTGCAGCTTCTTGCCCTTCGCCAGAGCCAGTTGAAGCTTCACCATGCCGCGTTCGTTGAAATACATCTTGAGCGGAATGAGCGTCATTCCCTCACGCTCGATCGCGCCGATCAGCTTGTTGATCTGCTTCTTGTGCAGCAAGAGCTTACGATCCCGCTTCGGCTCGTGATTGAAGCGGTTGGCTTGCAGATATTCCGGAATGTTGGCGTTGACGAGCCATATCTCGCCGTCCTTGGAATCCGCGTAGGACTCGGCAATCGTGGTCTTGCCGCTGCGCGAGGATTTGACCTCCGTGCCGGTCAGCACGATGCCTGCCTCGACGGTATCCTCAATGGCATAGTTGAACCGCGCCTTGCGGTTCTCCGCAATGACCTTGATCGTTGGTTCTTTCTTCTCGGTCATCAGGTGTCTCGATGCGTGTCTGCGCGCGAGCCGCAACGCGCGTGAACACGCAATCCTTGCATACGACCTGACGATGCCAGAAAATCTGGCGCCGTCAGGTTATTGGGTTGCTCATAGATAGTGATTTATTTCGACTTCAGAAGATCGCGGATTTCGGTCAGCAATTCCTGATCCTTGGTCGGCGCGGCCGGTGCAGGCGCGGCTTCCTCTTTCGCCTTCAGGCGGTTCATAAGGCGGATGACCATGAACAGCACGAATGCCACGATCATGAAATTCAGCGTCAGCGTGAGGAAGCTTCCCCAGGCCAGCACAGCGCCCTGCTTCTTGGCATCGGCCAGATTGGTGGCGGTGACCGACTTGGAAAGCCCAGTGAAGTAGTTTGAGAAATCGAGCCCACCGGTGACCGCGCCGATAATCGGCATGATGATGTCGGACACCATGGAGGTCACGATGGCCCCGAAAGCCGCGCCAATGATGACGCCGACTGCCAGATCGACGACGTTGCCCTTCAAGGCGAACTTCTTGAACTCCTCAAGCATTGGCTTAATCCCTTTCCAAAATAGTCAGTTGAGCAATCCAGCGTAAACCATTGCGTCGCGAATGACCTTGCCGGTCGGAGCTGTCACCGGCACCAGCGGCAGGCGCAGTTCTTCATGCACACGGCCCAGCAACTTGAGGCCGTGCTTGGCGCCCGCAAGACCGGGCTCCTTGAAGATGGCATCGTGCAACGGCGTCAGCCGATCCTGGATTTTGAGCGCAGCCGCGTAGTCGCCCTTGAGCACAGCGACCATCAGTTCGGCACAGGCCTTCGGCGCGACGTTGGCAACAACCGAAATGCAGCCATGTCCACCCGCCGCCATATAAGCGAGCGCGGTCATATCCTCTCCCGAGAGCTGGATGAAGTCCGGACCCATCGCGTGGCGCTGTTGCGACACGCGGGCAAGATTCGCGGTGGCATCCTTCACGCCGGCGATGTTCTTCAATTCGAACAGCCGCGTCATCGTTTCAACCGAAAGATCGACGACCGAGCGTGGCGGGATGTTGTAGATGATGATCGGAATACCGATCGCGTCATTCACAGCCTTGAAGTGATGATACATCCCTTCCTGAGTGGGCTTGTTGTAATAGGGCGTCACCACAAGCACAGCGTCTGCGCCCGCCTTTTCGGCGTGCTGCGCCAGAGCGACAGCTTCGCGCGTGGAGTTCGAGCCAGCGCCTGCGATAACGGGAACACGGCCCTTGGCCTCCGCGACGCACCATTCGGTCACCTTGTTGTGCTCTTCGTGACTGAGCGTCGGGCTTTCGCCGGTGGTTCCGACCGGAACCAGACCGTGCGATCCCTGCTCAATCTGCCAACTCACCAGATCGCGCAGCCCGCCCTCGTCCAGCGCTCCGTTTTTGAACGGCGTCACCAAGGCGGTAAGAGACCCTCTGAAATCCGTCTTGGTTGCCATTGTCAGTCTCCGAACGCATCGCAATGCTGCGACTTAATGATTGATTGATAACGGGTCTCGGAGCGCGATGAAAGTCCCGGGCATTCCGAGCCGCGGCCCTGGGGAGCTTGGAACACCCCGCGTCAGCCGCGATTTTGCCGCGGTGTTGCGGCATTGTGCCTGTTCTAACACATTTGGTGTTTTGTCCACATATTCAATGCAATAGACCTGAAGGCGAAGGCTTTTGAATGATTCGCCGCATGGGCCGCCTGTGATGCCATTTGCTCCTTCATCTGCGAGACCGGTCCGGTCGGCGCACTGGACTGCTGTCGTCCTCAGCGCAGGTGCCCTCGCGCTGACTTCACATGCCGCGGCCGCCGTTCCGCTGCCGAAGCCGCGTCCGATTTCCCGCCATGTGACGCCCCACACCACACCCGCGAAGCCGCCTCACCCGACCGCCCCATCGGCCGCGAAAGCTGAGCCGGTTGCGCCCGCACCGAAAGCTCTGGCCGCGCGGCCCGCTCCTCCCCGCAAGCCGTCCATTCCATTGGCGATGTCCAGCACATCGTCGACGTCGAAGGCCGATATGGAGACGCTTGAGCAGATCATCGAACTGGTGCGCAAGAAAAAGCCCCTCGATGCAACGCAGCTTCAGGCATCGATCAGCGATCCCGTCGCGCGCAAGCTTTCCGAGTGGATCATTTTGCGCAGCGACGACAACGGCGCGCCCGCGGAGCGTTACCGGGACTTCCTCGCCAGCAATCCAACCTGGCCAAGCCAGATATATTTGCGCAAGCGCGGCGAATCCGCGCTCTGGGACGACAAGCGTGATGACGCGACGGTTCTGAGTTTCTTCGCCAGCGAGCAGCCGATCTCCCCCAAAGGCCGTTTCATGCTTGCCGGTGCATTGCTGGCGCGCGGCGACCGTCAGAATGCGGCGCGGCTGGTGCGTGAGGCATGGCGCAACGACTCGTTCACTTCCTACACCGAGGAAACCGCGCTCGAGAGATTCGGTTCGCTGCTGACGCCGGGCGATCAGAAGACCCGCATGGACCTCCTGCTGTACGGCAACGATCCAGCGGGTGCGCTGCGCGCAGCAAAGAGGCTTGGAAGCGGCCACGTCGCGCTGGCAAAGGCGCATACCGCGCTCGACAAGAAGGCATCGAACGCGAAGGCGCTGCTCGACGCCGTTCCTAACGACCTCCACGGCGATCCGATCTATCTTTTCAGCAAAGCGCAGTGGCTGCGGCGCGAGGACAAGTTTCAGGAAGCCGCGCGTGTCATGCAATCCGCGCCGCGCGACCCCGCACGGCTGGTCAACGCCGATGAATGGTGGATCGAGCGCCGGCTGCTGGCGCGCAAACTGCTCGACACCAACGAGCCGCGCACGGCCTACATGATCGCGCGGGACGCAGCGCTGCCCGCGCGCGACATCTACAAGACCGAACAGGAATTCACCGCGGGCTGGATCGCATTGCGTTTTCTCAACGATCCTAACCTGGCGGCACAGCACTTCGCGCGGATCGGCGTCGGCAGCGTCAATCCGACCGCCCTCGCCCGTGCCGGTTACTGGCAAGGCCGGGCCGCGGAAGCCGCCGGCCGATCGCAAGAGGCGCGCATCGCATATGAGGGCGCGGCAGCACAGTCCACCAGCTATTACGGCCAGCTGGCGCGGGCAAAACTGGGATTGCCGCAAATCGCGTTGAATGGCGTGCCCGGCCGCTCGCGCGGCGGCGAACGGCTGGAAATTGTCCGGGCCGTGGAGCTTCTCTACGCGATGGACGAACGCGACGTCGCTATCCCCATCCTCGCCGACATGGGCGAGCGCGCCGACATGGACGGCCTGCTCGGGCTTTGCGAACTGACCCAGCGGCACAACGATGCCCGAGGCATGCTGCTGGTCGGCAAGGCTGCATTGAACCGCGGCATGCCCTTCGACCATTACGCCTATCCGGTGAGCGGCATTCCGCCCTACAAGGACTTCGGCCCCGAGGTCGAGAAGGCCATCGTTTTCGCAATCGCCCGGCAGGAAAGCGCGTTCAATCCAACCATCGTGTCCCCCGCAAAGGCCTACGGCCTGATGCAGGTGACAGCCGGCGCCGGCAAGTACGTCGCCAAGAAATACGGCACGACCTTCGATCTCAACCGCCTGAAAACCGATCCAGCCTATAATGCCGCGTTTGGCGCCGCCGAACTCGGCGGGCTGATCGACGACTACCGCGGCTCATACATCATGACCTTTGCGGGCTACAACGCCGGGCGTGGCAGTGTGCGCAAATGGATCGAGCGTTACGGCGATCCCCGCGATCCGAAGGTCGATACCGTGGACTGGGTCGAGAAGATTCCATTCTCCGAGACCCGCAACTACGTCCAGCGCATCATGGAAAACGTGCAGGTCTATCGCGCCCGGTTCGGCGGCGGC
>CALRLJ020000272.1:0-5450 GCA_943368635.1 Sediminibacterium ginsengisoli
GATTGTAATGACATGATGGGTCATGATGTGATGGGCCTTCATTCGCTCCTCCTGAGGCTCGACACCAAGATCGGGTTGCCCAACAGACTATTCTTCCTGGAAGCGACGCCTCTGATCCAGATCAAGATGATTTGCAGACTTCTCCCGCATCACGTGCAGAGGGAGAATCCGCCATGGCCATTCGTGATGTCTTTTTTCCGCTCCTCAACTATCCGGAGCCGACCGACGGGAACGCCATCGATGCGGTCGTGGATCTGGCGGAGAATTTGTCGAAGCCTTGCGGCACCGCAGGGACTCACCGGCAAATTCGCACGCGGATTTCGGCCCTCGTTCTGGAAACGGAGCTCGAACCGGGATTGTATTTCGAGGGCGCTAACGTCGGAGAATTCCTCCAAACCGAAGCAAGGAAAAGTGCGGCGAATGCCAAGCATCTCGCGAATACCTTTCGGGAAATCGCCATGGATCGCTCTGTTCTAACGAAGTGTAGAATAGAGAAGCGAAACAGTTATGAAAGTCTCCGTCTTCTTGTGGAGGAGGCGCGCGTACATCACATGACTGTTCTCCCCATTCGCCGGGACGATAGCTATCATCTGGAGATCGCGGAGCGCCTGATTTTCGATTCCGGACGTCCGGTTCTTCTATTTCCTGAGCACCCGGTTCGTCATCTGGCAACATCCTTTGCGAACATCGCGGTTGCATGGGATGGTAGCCGACCTGCCGCCCGCGCCGTCGGGGACGCCATGCCGTTCCTTCGCCGCGCGTCTCATGTCCGGATATTCTCGGCTACGGACGATAAACCAATGCCATCAGCTGCGCGGGGACATGAGATCGCGCAGCAACTCGTCTCGGAAGGCGTCGATGCCATCTACGAGGAAGTGAAGAAGACAGACCAGCACACCATCGGCAACTTCATCGAGAACTATGTTGCTGATCACAGCTCCGATCTCCTGGTGATGGGCGCCTATGGACATTCGAGACTGCGGGAATTTGTCCTCGGTGGCGCAACGCGCTCCGTTCTGACAAATCCTCCCTGCTGGATCATGCTGTCGCATTAGCAAACTCAGGTCTGGGCACGAGTTGCCGGCGGGATGACGATGGATAATCGAATAAGCCGACACGTAGCGGCTTCGGGCATGACCCTTGCGCTCGTTTTCTCCGAGATAGCGAGAGCGGATGGTGTTCATATGCTCGAGTTATGCAAGCGGTCGGACCGTGAAATCGTCATCGCATACGTCTCCGGCGCATTGGAAAGGGCGGACATGGATTCCGACAGGATCGCGGCAGCGCTTGAAGGGGCGCTGGAACGAGGCGACGTCGCGAAGTTTGATTTGAAGAAGGCCTGGATAGCGGTTCGTGATTACTGCACGCCGGGTGGAGATGTCCCCTATCAAGCCGCTGACATCTTCTGCAACTACCTGCTGCTGAATCCGGCGCAACGAAAGAAGGCGACGGTCGACGCACTCGACGAGGCGCTGCGGAAGGCATGGCCTTGCCCGCCTATCCCCACCCCTCGTTAGATCGACCATCATTGGATCGTCGCGACACGGTGCGCCACACTACTAATGCGAGAGAAACACCGGGACCGGCGGACGCAAGAGCACGCTTCTGGTGGCGCCGCCAAGGACAAACTCGCGAAAGCGCGAATGACCATAGGCCCCCATCACCAGGAGATCGGCATCGCGCAACGTCAAATGCGCCTCAAACACGGTGGCGATATCGCGGCCCGAGGCGTCGACTTTGTCAAGAACAACGTTGACGCCATGACGTGCCAAATGCTTCGCAAGCTCAGTTCCAGAACGCCCGCTGGAAAACACTTTCTCAGGGGTGCAGGTCACCCGACTGCTGGTACTGGCCTGTTTTAACCCTGTGGCCTAGTTTGATTTGCAGTGGCCTGATTTTAAATTTCCGCGGGAACGGATTCGCCACCTCCGGGGTTTTGAATGGTTCATTGGACGAAAGCATTCCCCCATCTCCCTGCGCCGGCTTGCCTCCCCCGCTTTCCGGCGCAGGGCTCTTTTTGTCGCGGCGTCAACCAAAAGTTGGACTCGATTCTCAGTCAGCGCTGGAACTAAGATGAGGTTGCCTTGGCAGGGTTATCTCGATGCCTGTAAATCAGCGCATTTGTCCGAAGTGCGGGAAGCCTACAAAGCTGATGTTGCCTCCCGGCGACAAAGGCCCACGCACATATCAGTGCATCGACTGCGATCGGCCAGACCCGATCAAGTCGCCTCAGGTGCAAAACCTGCTGAAAGCCCTTTTGCATGACGAAAAGAAGTAAGGCCGCCTCAGTGGGCGGCCTCTTTCTATAGATGCTGGCGTTAGCTGTTGAACTCTCTTCATCTAGCGATGCAGAGTCGCCGCCACCGTAGTCCTGCTCGAGGAGATGTTCTGTAAGATTGGGAGTGTTCATTGCCTGGACCACGGGCCAAGCTCATCAGTGCGTCGTCGTGCAGGGAACGCTGACTTGCCGATAATTCGCTCCATGGCGCGCGTCCTCACGTCCTCGGTCTCGAGATTACCGGCATTGCCTTGGTGAGAACAGGTGCGACCACAGCGTTCGGCTCGGTAGTTATGCCCACGGAGTCGCTGAGCTGTTGGGCGATGCGATTCAGAGCATCGGATCTAATATTTTGCCTAAGGATGCGACGGAGTTTCTAGAAGTTAGTCTGAACGCTCCGCTTTGGATATCGTTGCGACGATCTTTTTAACTCAGAGTGACGGTTGAACTGCAGGCCGCTGCTTCGCCCTCTTGGCTTGAGCAGAACCAACGCGTGCGATTCAAATCCATATTGATTTGCGCGTGTCAGCGACTGCCCGGCTGATGATAAATGCAGACACTATTGCGGTTGACGTTCCCTTTAATCGCGCAACCCGCCACGGCGCACCTGCAGCTGAAACCACCGCGCCGCCGCTTCGCGCGAACTTCGCTACTCTCAATCAGCGGATGGCAAACGAGCGGAGCGCAGAATCTATCTCCCGCTCCGCTCCAATTCAATAGTTCGGTAGGAACAACCTTGCGCTAATCAAAATCCAACAGCTTCTGCCATCTGCTCGACCCGCGGTGGCCGCAAAGCGGCCCCTCCATGGATCGGAGGCGGCGGTCCGTCGTCGTCATTGTCAAGTCGGCGCAGAGCGCCAAGGATGTCTTTCAGGGGGATAGTATCAGGCGAATCGGGTAATTGGCGGAGCCAGGGGTTATCGCTGACGGCGAATGCATCCGATGCCCATGCCGCGAGAACGCAGCGCTTCTCTGCCGAGGAGAGAACGGGATTCTTGAGAACTTCTGACGGATGACTGAAAGTCGCAGCCAGAAGTGAATTTGCATGAATGTTGAAATCGGTTTCACGAACGCTCATGGTCGCCTCCTATTGCTCCTTTCTGTTTAAGACGGCGCCGAAAAATTTAGAGCGACTGACGCGCCTTTCAAGGCGGCTTTCAAAAAAAAATCGAGAGGGTCTTGAAACCTATCGGACATTTTCTAGTTTTTTCTTCGCCGTTTACCGGCCCGGGTGCCCTTCGGGGGTCCGGTGGAGACGGGCACCGGAGGTGTTCGGTGCTCGCTTATATCCAACTTGCTCAGTAGAGGATTTGGCTATGAGAACTTCTTACGACTTCACGCCGTTCTGGCGGTCATCCATCGGCTTCGACCGTCTTTTTGACCTCGTTGATGCTGCGCAGCAGCAGAGCGAGGGGCATTATCCGCCGTATAACATTGAGAGACTGGCCGACGATCAATACCAGATTTCCTTGGCGTTGGCGGGATTCCGCCCCGACGAGATCAATGTTACGGCCGAGCAGAATGTCCTCACAATTGAAGGGCGCAAGACGGACGAAAAGCGCGAGTATCTCTACCAAGGGATTTCCGAGCGCCATTTCCGTCGACAATTCAACCTCGCGGACTATGTGCAGGTAAGGAATGCGTCCTTTGACAATGGACTTTTGCGCATCGAACTGGTCCGGGAGATCCCGGAAGCGATGAAGCCTCGGCGGATCGCCATCAACGGCGTTTCAAACGTTCAGCAACTGGACTCGAAGGCCGCCGCATAATTCCGGCGCTTTAGTCCAAACGTGGTCCCCGCTGGCTTGAACCGGCGGGGTACCGGTTCGCTTCAACGAAAGGAAAGATGGAGGACCGGCGTGTCGACGATGATGATGGTTGATGAAAAACTTGCCCGCATACGAGCGCGGACCAGCAATATTCGGCGATACCGTCGTCTATTGAAGACAGAGCTCACTGAACTTGAGCGTTGCTTTATTCTGAAGCGGTTAACCGAAGAGCAGGACGCGTTGGCGAAACTAACCGACGAAACCTTTCCTCTGTCCATCGGGCCTTCGAGATCCGAGAAAGCTATCGCAGCCTCGATCTAATTGGGTGCGGCAATGGAAGGCATCCAACCTGCGGGATGTAGGAAAGCGAAGTTAGAGCAGCGGCAATCAAACCGATCGATGTCGTCCAAGAAGCAGATGCCATAAAATGTCGCCCAATCCTGTCGCCTCAAATGCAAACCTCGCGAAGTTACGGTCCCGCTGAATAACTCCTATGGTCCAAACAGCTGTTGAGCCTTCAGTTGCCGTGACGATCGACAACCTTCTTCCACTTATCGAGATCTTTATCCGCAATCGTCTCGTCAGGATTCTGTGAAGCCTGGCGGGGACGCTTCCACGGCTCGTTCGTGCCTTTTGTTGGCTTAGGATCGCTTTCGCTATTTCGAACGTTTGAGTCCTTGGTCATAATTGGCCTCTTATTGCAAGAATTGATATCTTGACAGCGCTTAGGGCCAGGAAATGATTGGCGACTGTCTCATGGTCGAGACAGCCGCAATTGATCAAAGGCCCTGCTCCGCCTCAATATTTACTACCGACTTTGCAATCTTCGTGAGCATTTGGTCCGTCGTTTTCTCTTCATTCAACGTTTGGTCTAGCAACTCAACAACGTCGTCCATTCCTAACTCACCCGCCCAGGTCTTGAGCGTGCCGTATCGAGATATCTCGTAATGTTCGACGGCTTGAGCAGCAGCCAAAAGACCTGCATCCAGTGCCGGCATTCCTTTAAAGTCCTTGATGATCTCAGCGCCTTCTTTGGTGATCCCATTAATGGCGGCACACGTCTTGCCGCGCGCGGGCTTGCCCAAGATTTTGAAGACATTATTCAGCCGCTTCACTTGCCCTCGCGTTTCGCGTTCGTGCTTTACGAAGGCCGCTTTCAACTCTTCCGATTGCGCGGCTTTTGCCATCTTGGGCAATGTTTTCAGGATTTTGTTCTCCGCGAAATAGATGTCCTTTAGCGTTTCATGAAACAGATCTGCCAGCAGTTTTGGTTTCTTGGCCACGTCGTCCTCCAAAAGGTTAGATACTTAGAATAAGACGGGGAACCATTTGTTCCGTCGGAATGTTCAGTATTGCGATTTCATAATTGCAGCAGATCAAAAAATGCCAAAAACAGCCAAAAG
>CALRLJ020000273.1:0-5424 GCA_943368635.1 Sediminibacterium ginsengisoli
CCCGCCACAGCGCCAACACCGGCACCGACCGCGCCGCCGACCAGTCCACCGATCGGTCCGGCGGCGGTTTTGCCCTGATAGGTTCCTTGCGCGGCCCCGCTGATAGCGCCGTTGACCGGACCCTGTTGCTGTTGCGCAGAGGCCGGGATCGCCAGAAAAGCCAGCACCACAACCGCACGCGCAACGCTCGACCTGAGCGAAGTTGCAATGTTCATGTGAGGAACCCTCCCTGCCCGGCCGGACTCCGGCCCGCCTCGAAGCAAATCAGTTGAGCCGAGCTTGCGTCAGGTTTGGGCGAAACACAATGCGCGACAGCAGCAGGTCTGGAACGTTTCTCATCTCGCATGGCCTTAACCCCCCGCGACATATCCGCCATCGCCTGACGACAAGAGCAAGAAAAATGGCGCATCCGTTTCTGGATGCGCCATTTAATCATTTTCGTGGACCGGTTAGCGATGCCGCCTGTGATTGCGATAGTGGCGGCTGCGATAATGGCGGCTGCGATAACTGCGGCGGTTGTCGATGCCGAGCACACCGTTCACGCCTCCAACCACGCCGCCGACACCGGCGCCAACCGCGCCGCCGACAACGCCGCCGACAGGCCCGGCTGCGCGGTTGCCCCTGTGAACCCCTTCATTCGCGCCGCCTTCCATTCCGCGAAAGACGCCCTGCGCATGCGCCGCGATCGGTAACGCCAGGACAGCCAGCGCTGCGGCTACAAACGTGAAACGGCGGTGCGCCGCGGTGAACATGAACAAAGCTTCGGTCTTCATTGCGGGACGTCTCCATAAGCGCTTGAATTCTGACATCCCTGTAACGTCGCTGGCGCAGGAAAGTTGCGTCAAGTTTGGCGAAAAGACGCCACAAACCGTCGCCGTTCACGAAACTGTATGGCCGCGTCCGTCAACCTTAAGACGAAGTGACTGTTAAAAAAGCCACTTTCCGTGCTTTATTCACGACCGAGGGGCAGAGACGAGGCGATGTGATGCGTGCGATTCTGATTTCGATGACCGGACTGATGCTGCTGTCCGGTAATGCTGCGCAGGCTGCGGTGTCCATTCTCGTCAACAAGGATACGCAGCAGATGACCGTCTCGGTCGACGGCGCGACGCGCTATACGTGGCCCGTCTCCAGCGGCAACCCCTCGCACGAAACACCCAACGGCAGTTTCAAGACCTTCCGCATGGAAGAGGATCATTATTCGAAGGAATTCGATGATGCGCCGATGCCGAATGCGATCTTCTTCACCAAGCAGGGCCACGCCATTCACGGCACGGATTCAGTCAGCCGTCTCGGCAGCCCGGCCTCGCACGGCTGCGTGCGGCTGTCGCGTGCCAACGCGCTGAAGCTCTGGGACATCGTGAAGACCGAAGGCCTGCTCAATACCACGGTGACGCTGACGGGATCGTCGCGTGTCGCGCTCGCGCGCAATCCAAAACAACCGCGCAACGCTGTCGCGACCGCCCGCGAGGTCGATGCCTATGGCCGCCCGCTGCAGATCGCGCCTGCGGCACCGCAAGCCACCTATAGCGAAGACCTCAACGCCGACACGCGTGCGCGCCGCATATCGCCGGACCGCGCTTACCGCGACCCCACCTATTCGCGCGATCAGGCCGATTATGGCTACAACAACGACCCCGGCCCGATGCAGCGCCGGATTTATCAGAACAGCTATGGATACCAGGGCGGCAGATACGAGCAGGACGCGGGTTACCAGCGTCCGCGTTATGCAAATCCGCGCGGCGGATATTACTATTACGCGGAATGAGTGAGCGAACGACTCGCGGGTTCAGAACCTGTCGAATCTATTCGTCGGGATTCCTGAGCCGCCGCCACACGGCCCCAAGCACGTTGGAATAATCGTCGGTCCAGACCCGCTGGCCTTCGGTGGCTTCCGTCAGCATCCACTTTTCGTCCGACGCGATCTTGCCGACGTCCGTCTCATCATGCGCCGAGATCACGACATTGGTCGTGAAGATATATTCCGCGTCGCGCCCGGAATCCTCGTTGAAGACCCAGCTTTTCAGATCGTTCTCCTCGGCGATGCCAACGACGACGCTCGCCAGTTCGAGATGGCGATTCGACACGTGCATCACGACTGCGCCCTGCGGCGCAAGCTTCGCCTTGTAGATCGCCATGGCCTCTTCGGTCGCGAGATGAATCGGAATCGCATCCGACGAATAGGCATCGACGATGATGAGATCGTAGGTACCGT
Organism: Sediminibacterium ginsengisoli; assembly: GCA_943368635.1. GTDB lineage: Bacteria > Pseudomonadota > Alphaproteobacteria > Rhizobiales > Xanthobacteraceae > Afipia. The sequence continues at coordinate 2,216 of CALRLJ020000273.1, forward strand.
CTTTTTCCTTGGCGAAGGTCAGCCGCGCATCGCCGATTACCGGCTTCATGTCGGGTTCGCATGCGCTGACATAGTTGAAATATTTGGGATCGCGCGCGGTATCGACCATGGTCTGGTCGATCTCGAAAAATTTCCAGTCTTCACCGGGCAACGATTGGCAGGCCAGCGTGCCGGCGCCCAAGCCGATCACCGCGACGCGGATCGGGCCGCCCTTGCGCTCGCGAATCGCGGCGATGGCGCGACCCATGCCGCCATCCTTGTAGTAATAGCTGATCGGCTCCGGGCGACCCTTGACCGGGGTGCCGTCGTCATTGAGGAACTTCTCCGCGCCGTGAATGGTCGTGCCGTGCATCAGCACGTGATACTGCCCATTCGAGGTCACCACGATCTTGTGAACGCCGAAGAAGCTGCGCACCGTTTCGACCCGGCCGTCATCGGTGGGATAGACACGGATCAGGATCAATCCCAGCGCCACGAGCGCGGCCAGTTGCCAACGGCCGATCCTCCAGAACACCGCCAGCAGCACTGCCACGACTGCGACGCCTGAGACCACCCACACTCTGTTGGTCTCGAGAAATTCGGTTGTCGTGCCCGGTCTGTATGAAAGCGCAATCAAGGCAAGCACTGCAACCAAAGCCAAAAGCCACACGGTGAATGCGCCGCGCGCCTTCGATGCCTCGGTGGGCCGGCACAGCGCCGCCAGCGCCAGCAGGATCGGGTACTCCGCGATCCAGGAAAACGCGTATGGCGCGATCAGGCCTGCAAACAGACCACCGATCATGCCGCCGAACGACAATGCGACATAGAAGCCGGTGAGATGGCTTGCCGCCGGGCGCATGCGTGCCAGTTCGCCGTGGCAAGCCATGGCGATGATGAAGAAGCAAAACTGATGTCCGCCGAGCGTGAGCAGCAGGTTCTGCTCGCCTCCGATCACCAGCAGAACCATCACACCTGCGATGGCAAAAGGCTGTAGCGTGAGCATAAGATCGTGCGAAAGCAGCGGTCGCGACTGGAACACCAGCACCCACGTCAGCAGGTACAGCGACAGCGGCAGCACCCATAACAGCGGCGCGGCCGCCACATCGGTCGAGATATGCGCGGTGACTGCGATCAAAAGCCCTGACGGGACTGCAGCAAGGAAGATCCAGCGCAAGCGCATCGTCCATGTCGGCGCTGGCGCATCGCCGTCGCTGGCACTGATGGCCTCGATGGTCATCGGCGGCGAACGCAGCAACAGCACGCCGCATGCGGCGATCAGGACGATCAGCAAGCCATAGCCGCCGGTCCAGATCAGGTTCTGGGTCCGCAGCGTGAACATTGGCTCCAGCAGCACCGGATAGGACAGGAGCGCGAGGAAGCTTCCGATATTCGACGACGCGTAAAGAAAGTACGGATCGGGACCGTCGGGATGCCCGGTACGGACGAACCAGGCCTGCAGCATCGGATTGTTCGCGGCGAGTGCGAAAAACGGCAGCCCGATCGAGACCGCGAACAGGCCTAGCAGCCAGAATGCGTAGCCGCTGGCCGGCGGCTCACCCCACCCGCTGGCGATCGACAGCGGCAATGTCAGCAGCGCCACCACCAGCAACAGGAGATGCACCACGATTGGAACGACGCGACTCTTCAACGTCATCAGATAATGCGCGTAGGCATAGCCTCCGAGCAGCAGCGACTGGAAGAACACCATCGCCACCGACCACACCGCTGGCGAGCCGCCGAGCCGCGGCAGCACCATTTTCGTGAACAGCGGCTGCACCGAAAACAATAGCAGAGCGCTGGTAAAGATCGCGGCGGTGTAGACCACCAGAACAAGCGAATTTCTCGCGCCGAAAGCAAGCCTGTTGTTCTTACCGGAGGATTCGCTCGCGGTGTCGGACGGCACTGACGTCATGGAGGCTCCGGAATAATTCCGGCACATCGCCGGATCGCGGGCGGAGTGGATCATAGCCGCCGATGGCAGGCAATAACATGCGCGTGACAGAAATCACTCGCGCGTGACGCCAGTGTCCCGAATCCGAACTCCGCCCCATTTTGCAGCTCGCTCCATAGCGAACTTCGGATTCGACAGGACACTAGCCAAATATAATTCTAGTGTGGATTTGGCTCGCAAGTCCGCAAATGGACGCGCCGAGAGTATGCCGAGAGTATATTGCGGACTTGCGAACCAAATCCACACCCTCCGATATTATGACTGAAGCATGTCGAATTACGATGCACTCATCATTGGCGCTGGCCATAACGGCCTGACCTGCGCGGCCTATCTCGCGATGAACGGCCTGCGCGTCAAAGTGGTTGACCGGCGCAAGGTGGTCGGCGGCGCGGCGGTGACGGAAGAATTCCATCCGGGATTCCGCAATTCCGTGGCCGCCTACACGGTGAGCCTGCTCAATCCAAAGGTTATCGCGGACCTCGACTTGCACCGCCGCGGCCTGCGGATCGTGGAACGCCGCGCGCAAAATTTCCTGCCCGCTCCGGATGGCCGCTATTTGCTGACCGGCGATGGCCGCACACATCAGTCCATCGCCAAATTGAGCGAACGCGACGCGCTGCGGATCGACGATTTCAATCGCCAACTGGAAAGCATCGCCGACGTGCTGCGGGCCTTCGTACTGCGCGCGCCGCCGGACATGGTCGAGGGATTTGGCCTGCGCGCGATCCGCGAAGCATTCAATGCGCTGACCAGCGCGAACATGCTGCGCGGACTGACGCTGGAGCACCAGCGCGTGCTGCTCGACCTGTTCACGCGGTCCGCCGGCGACATGCTCGACGACGTGTTTGAAAGCGATCTGGTCAAGGCGCTGTTCGGGTTCGATGCGGTCGTCGGCAATTACGCTAGTCCCTACGCGGCGGGTTCAGCTTACGTCATGCTGCATCACGCCTTCGGCGAGGTGAACGGCCGGAAGGGGCTGTGGGGCCACGCCATCGGCGGCATGGGCGCGATCACGCAGGCGATGGCGGCAGCAGCGCGCGCCCACGGCGCGGAGATCGAGACCAACGTCGGAGTGCGCGAGGTGATCGTCGAGAACGATCGCGCCGTGGGGGTCATTCTCGACAACGGCGAGACCATCCGCGCCAGCTATGTCGCGTCCAGCGTCAATCCGAAACTGCTCTATACGCGGCTGATCCCGGCCGACGCCTTGCCGAAGCCGTTCCACGACCGTATCGCCAACTGGCGCAACGGCTCCGGCACGTTCCGGATGAATGTGGCG
>CALRLJ020000274.1:0-5419 GCA_943368635.1 Sediminibacterium ginsengisoli
ACGGCTCGCCGGAAACCACCACCGGCGGCAACGCCTTGAAGTTCTATGCCTCCGTGCGCCTCGACATCCGCCGCATCGGCCAGATCAAGGAACGCGACGAAGTGATCGGCAACTCGACCCGCGTCAAGGTCGTGAAGAACAAGCTGGCGCCGCCGTTCAAGCAGGTTGAATTCGACATCATGTACGGTGAGGGCGTCTCGAAGCTGGGCGAAATTCTCGATCTCGGTGTGAAAGCCGGAATCGTCGAGAAGTCCGGCGCATGGTTCTCCTATGACAGCGTGCGCCTCGGTCAGGGCCGCGAAAATTCCAAGACCTTCCTGAAGGCCAATCCCGACGTGACGGCGAAGATCGAAGCGCTGATCCGGCAGAATTCCGGCCTGATCGCCGAGCAGATACTTGCTGGCTCGCCTGAGCGCGATGCCGACGGCGAGGAGCCGCAGGAAGACTAAATCTATTTCCGGTCCGGACTTAACCGTCCGGGTTCAGGTGCGATCCGAAAAGACGGGAATCCTTTTCGGGCATCCATCGTACCTTCGGAAAGCAAACGGGCGTTGTGGATGTTGAGTTGCCGACATCCCCAGCGCCCGATTTGTTTTCAGCTTTGGCCGCGTTACTCCGCCGCCTGCGCATAATCCGCCACCGGCGGGCACGAACAGACCAGATTGCGGTCGCCGTGCACATTGTCGACACGGCCCACCGGGCACCAGTATTTGTCGGTGCGCGACGTTCCGGCCGGGAAGCAGCCTTCGGCGCGCGTATAACTCCGATTCCATGTGTCTTCTGCAATGTCATGCACCGTATGCGGCGCATGCCGCAGCGGCGAGGCCTCGATCGTGAACCGCCCGGCCTCCACGTCGGCGATCTCGCGCCGGATCGCGATCATGGCGTCGCAGAAGCGATCCAGTTCCACTTTCGATTCGGACTCCGTCGGCTCGATCATCAGCGTACCCGGCACCGGGAAGCTCATGGTCGGGGCATGGAAGCCGTAATCGATCAGGCGCTTGGCGATGTCGTCCACGGTCACGCCCGATCCCGCTTTCAGCCCGCGCGGATCGACGATGCATTCATGCGCGACACGGCCCTTTGCATTCCGGTACAGCACCGGAAAATGCGGATCGAGCCGCTTGGCGATGTAGTTCGCATTCAGGATCGCGACTTCGGTGGCGCGGGTCAGGCCTTCGCCGCCCATCATCAGAATGTAGATGTAGGAGATCACGAGGATCGACGCCGAGCCGTAGGGCGCCGCCGACACAGCGCCAACGGTTGCCTTGCCGCCGTCGATGCCGACATGCCCCGGCAGGAACGGCGCAAGGTGCGCACGCACGCCGATCGGGCCCATGCCGGGGCCGCCGCCGCCATGCGGAATGCAGAAGGTCTTGTGCAGGTTGAGATGGCTGACATCCGCGCCGTATTCGCCCGGCCGCGCCAGCCCGACCTGCGCGTTGAGATTCGCGCCGTCGAGATAGACCTGTCCGCCATGGCCGTGAACGATGTCGCAGATTTCGCGGATATGCTCCTCGAACACGCCGTGGGTGGACGGATAGGTAATCATCACCGCCGCGAGATTTGCCGAGTGCTGCTCGGCCTTCTTGCGCAGGTCGTCCACATCGACATCGCCGCGCGCGTCGCAGGCGACCACCACGACATCCATGCCGACCATGCTGGCGGACGCCGGGTTGGTGCCGTGGGCCGAGGAGGGGATGAGACATACCTTACGGTGCGGCTCGTTGCGAGACGTGTGATAGGCGCGGATCGCCAGCAGGCCGGCATATTCGCCCTGCGCGCCGGAATTCGGCTGCAAGGACACCGCGTCATAGCCGGTGATGTCCGCCAGCCACTTTTCCAGCGTGGCGAACATCGCGTGATAGCCCGCCGCCTGTTCTTTCGGCGCGAACGGATGCAGCGCGCCGAATTCCGGCCATGTCACCGGGATCATTTCGGTGGTGGCGTTCAGCTTCATGGTGCAGGAGCCGAGCGGGATCATGGCGCGGTCCAGCGCGAGGTCGCGGTCGGACAGCTTGCGCATGTAACGCAGCAGTTCGGTCTCGGACCGGTGCTCGTGGAACACCGGGTGGGTCAGGAATTGGCTGTTACGCGCGAGCGCGGACGGCAACGCGTCGCGCGCCTCCTTCTCGATGTCGGCATAGACGAGGTTGCCGCCGAAGGTGCGCCACACGCTTTCGACGACGGCAGGTGTCGTCGTTTCATCCAGCGCGATGCTCACGGTCTTTTCGTCCAGCCGCAGATTGATCTGCTCATGCGCGGCATGGGAAATGATCGCCTGTCGCTGTCCGTTCACCGCGACTGTGACCGTGTCGAAATAGCCGTCGTTGAGCGGTGCGAAGCCGAGCTTCTTGAGTCCTGCGGCCAGCACGGCGGTGCGGCGATGCACGGTGCGCGCGATATGCGTCAGCCCTTCGGGGCCGTGATAGACCGCGTACATCGACGCAATCACCGCCAGCAGCACCTGCGCGGTGCAGATGTTCGACGTCGCCTTCTCTCGGCGGATGTGTTGTTCGCGGGTCTGCAGCGCGAGGCGATAGGCGGGGTTCCCGCGCGAATCCACCGACAGGCCGACGATGCGGCCGGGCAGCGAGCGCTTCAGCGCATCCTTCACCGCCATGTAGGCTGCATGCGGCCCGCCGTAACCCATCGGCACGCCGAAGCGCTGTGTTGAGCCGATGGCGATGTCCGCGCCGAGATCGCCCGGCGACGCCAGCAACGTCAGCGCCAGCGGATCGGCGGTAACGACCGCGATAGCGCCCTTGGCCTTCAATGCCGTGATCGCCGCACGCGGATCGAACAATCCGCCGTGCGTGCCGGGATACTGGAACAGCGCGCCGAACACATCCGCCTTGTCGAGATCGCGCGCCGGATCGCCGACAATCAACGACCAGCCGAGCGGTTCGGCGCGGGTGCGCAGCACGCCCAAGGTCTGCGGATGCACTTCGTGATCGACGAAGAAGGCTTTGGTTTTGACGGATGTCGAGCGTTCTGCGAGAGCCATCGCCTCCGCCGCTGCGGTGCCTTCATCGAGCAGCGAGGCATTGGCGATGTCGAGCCCGGTCAAATCGCAGATCATGGTCTGGAAATTGAACAGCGCCTCAAGCCGCCCCTGGCTGATCTCGGGCTGATACGGCGTATAGGCCGTGTACCACGCAGGGTTCTCGAGGATGTTGCGCTGGATCACCGCAGGCAGAATCGTACCCGCGTAGCCTTGGCCGATCAGCGAGGTGAACACCTGATTGCGTCCGGCGATGCCGCGCATATGCGCCAGCGCTTCGGTCTCGCTGAGTGGCTTTCCGAGGTCGAGCGGCGCCTTCTGGCGGATCGCATTAGGCAGCGTTTCGCTCATCAGCACTTGAAGGCTCGCCGCACCGACAGTGCTCAGCATGGCGTCGATGTCGCGGGGCGAGGGGCCGATATGCCGGCGCACGAAATCGATGGCGGGTTCGGCGGCTTTGCGATGGGCGGTCATATGCGTGTCCTCAAAATTAAGCCGTGTGGGCCTTGTAGGCGGCTTCATCCATCAGGCCGTCGAGATCGCTCTTGTTGGCGATACGCAGCTTGAAGAACCATGCGGCCTTGCCGGGATCGGAGTTCACCAGCGACGGATCGGCAGCGACGGCGTCGTTGACTTCGAGCACTTCGCCGGTGATCGGCGCGTAGACATCGGATGCAGCCTTGACGCTTTCGACCACCGCGGCGGCTTCGGCCTTCTTGAGTGTGCGGCCGACCTTCGGCAGTTCGACGAACACCACGTCGCCGAGCTGGGTCTGCGCGTAATCGGTGATGCCGATGGTGGCGACGTCGCCGTCGATCTGGAGCCATTCGTGATCGGAGGTAAACAGCGTGGTCATGAAATTCCTCAAGCGTTTGCTGGTGTGACGGTGTCAGCGTTTGTAACCATTGGGCACGAACGGCATCGCAGAGACGCGCAGCGGCAGCCGCTGCCCGCGTACATCGGCGAAAACGATGGTGCCTTCGGCGGAAACGTTCGTCGGCAAGTAACCCATGGCGACCGGGGCATTCAGCGTCGGTCCGAAGCCGCCGGATGTCACGGTGCCGATGGTGTCGGTTGATGTCTCGCTGGCGTAGAGCGCCGCGTGCTCGCGCACTGGCGCGCGGCCTTCCGCGCGCAGGCCGACACGGCGGCGCGATGCGCCAGTCTCGAATTCTTTCAGGATAATGTCCGCGCCGGGGAAGCCGCCTGCGCGCGCGCCGCCGTTGCGGCGGCTCTTCTGCACCGACCATTCCAGCGCACCCTCGACCGGCGTGGTCGCGGTGTCGATGTCATGGCCATAAAGACAAAGGCCTGCTTCCAGCCGCAGGCTGTCGCGCGCGCCGAGGCCGATCGGCAGGACGGCAGGATCGTCAAGCAACGCCGCCGCAAGCCGCTCGACGTCTTTTACGGGAACTGAAATCTCGAAACCGTCCTCGCCTGTGTAGCCCGAACGTGAAACGAAACAGTCGATGCCGAGAACCTTGTGCGGTCCCGCATCCATAAATCTCATCGATGCAACGGTGGGAGCATGTTTTGCGAGAACCTCGACCGCCTTCGGTCCCTGCAGCGCGATCAGCGCGCGATCCGGCAGCGGTTCGACGATGCACACATCGGAGAGATGTTTGCGAAGATGTGCTTCGTCCTCGGTCTTGCAGGCGGCGTTCACCACAAGAAACAGGTGATCGCCGAAATTCGCCACCATCAGATCGTCGAGAAGGCCTCCGGTCTCATTGGTGAACTGCGCGTAGCGCTGACGGCCTTGCGGGACGCTGAGAATGTCCTGCGGCACCAGCCGCTCGAGTGCCCGGGCGGCGTCCTCGACCTTGCCGGATTTCGGCCGCAACACGATCTGCCCCATGTGGGACACGTCGAACAGGCCGGCGGAGGCGCGGGTGTGAAGATGCTCCTTGAGCACGCCGGCCGTGTATTGCACCGGCATCTCGTAGCCGGCGAACGGCACGATCTTGCCGCCGCGCGCCACATGCAGGTCATGCAGCGGAACGCGCTTCAGCGCATTTTCGACGGAGGCGGGGGTGCGTTCGGCGGCAAGCATGGTCGGGCTCCTGACGGATTCGGGACCAGTTCCCGAAATCCTGTCGAAGCCCCATCTGTCGCTGTGCCTGAGAGTATTATCCCGTCGGCGGATGCCGCGCCGGAGCGCCCGGCCGCATCTCTTTCCAGATTTCAGTCAGTCACACGGTCCGTTTGCCTGAGAGTTTCCGGGGCGGTTGCTCCTTCGGCGCCGGCATAAAGCCGATCTCTCCCGACGTGACTTGTCAGCCTAGTATATAGCTTACCTGGGCAGGGAAACACGGCTTTCGTAGCCCTGTCAACGCAACTGCGAGATTATCAACGGGCATCGCGGCACTTCTGAGACTGTATGCAAGCTGCTGATCTGTTGCACACTTTCTGGAC
>CALRLJ020000275.1:0-5418 GCA_943368635.1 Sediminibacterium ginsengisoli
GAACGCCACGTCAAATTCAATCGGCTCTCGCCCCACACGCTTCTCATCAAGCACATTGAAGATGCTGTTCGACTTCAGGATCGAAAGCACGCGCCGATGGGCGTAAATCCTGAACGGCCACCCCTCGCGAAGGGACAGCAATCCCGCGACAGCATCGACCTCGCCATTGGTCAGAATGACACCGGCAATAGGGCTGTGCCGCAAGTGACCTGCCTTGGGATGAAGCTGTGGCGTCGCGATCACCTGCTGACGCAGATCAGGCGAGGCATTGACCAGAAACCAGTGCTCGCCGTCAGCGCTGACAGCAACTGAAGCCTGTGTCGCGCGCAACTCGGGACGCTCATCCCGCGCCGTCCGGCAAACCTTGCAATTGCAGTTCCATTGAGGGACGCCACCGCCCGCCGCAGCCCCAAGAACGACGACACGCATGAAACTCCGTCCTCGATTCGATGGCGGGATTCGTAGACGGCGGGATTCAGAATCGCGGACGCAAGCAACTCCGGCCTCGCGCAGGAACTCCTCTTCATCCGAGGAGCCCCTGGCGCAAACCGGATCGCCTTACTACGAGCCTGATAGCGGGACGCGGCTTACTTACGCGCCGCGCAAGCGTACATATTGATTTCCATGCCCACCGGCACTTCGACGATCCTTGGGGTCTTCCAGGCCATTTTTTGGTCTCCTTGCCCATCGGGGGACGGGACTTTGCATCCTCGTCAACGCCAAAGCTAACATGGAGTTTCCAAACCGTGCCATCGAATTTCAGCTGCCGCGGCACAAGTTCGTGAGCGAGCCACGTGGAATTGTGCAGTGCGTTAGCACTCCGACTCCCTGTCGTTGCGACGCAAAAAATCAATATTTTTGGAAAAAGGGGCTTTACTCAAATACCTGCCGCTTCCAACCTGCTCCCAATAATGACGCTGCAAGCGGCGCGATTCTTCAAAAACATCATGGGTCGATATAGCCTTCCAAGCCGAAGGGCGCGGGAGTCTGTTATCACAGGGAGGAACCCGCGTTGAGCTTGCCCCGCGCACGTATCAAGATGCCCGATGCAGACATTGTCAGCCGCTTCGAGCGGCTCGGTTATAAACTCGCAATCGATCAAATCGCATTCACAACGGAAACCGTTGAGGATTTCTTCGACGCGCGGGAAACGCTCTGGACAGGCATAGGCACGGTCAAGATCTACGAGGAAGGCGGGCTGCTGCTGGTTGAGAAAGCCCAGCCCCGTGCAGGACAGCCAACGCGTGACGTCGCAGTTATCAGTCTTGGACATGCACGCGCTGTGATGGGCGTCCTGAAGCCTGACAAGTCCGCGGAATTACCCCGTTACGCCGCGCGCATGGAATCGCCGGACCGTTAGGCCAGATTGTCGCCGACGAGTCATTCCAACCTGTCGATCGACGGCCCTGTCCTACTCCGCCGCCTTGGCGAAGCGATCGTCGAGAGCATAACCGGCGCCGCGCACGGTGCGGATCGGATCGGACTCGCGTCCGAGGTTCAGCAACTTTCGCAGCCGGCCGATATGCACGTCCACGGTTCGCTCATCAATATAGATGTCTCGACCCCAGACGCCATCGAGCAACTGCTCGCGGCTGAATACACGCCCCGGGTGTTCAAGGAAGAACTCCAGCAGCCGGTATTCCGTCGGTCCGAGGTCAATCGGACGACCCGAGCGGGCAACACGACGCCTGTCGCGATCCAACTCGATGTCGCCAAATGCGAGCACCGTAGCCAGACGCTCCGGACTCGCCCGTCGCAGCAAACCCTTCACGCGCGCAAGCAGTTCCGGCACCGAGAACGGCTTGACGATATAATCGTCCGCGCCGGTCGCAAGTCCCCTCACCCGCTCGCTTTCCTCGCCGCGCGCGGTCAGCATGATGATCGGTATCTGCTTGGTCTCGGGCCGGGCGCGCAACCGGCGGCACAGCTCAATTCCGGACAGGCCGGGAAGCATCCAGTCGAGGACGATGAGATCAGGAACGTGCTCCTTGAGCCGGGTGTCGGCGTCGTCACCTCGTGCGACGGTCTCAACGTCGTAACCCTCGGCATCAAGGTTGTAGCGAAGAAGCGTGGTCAACGCTTCTTCGTCCTCGACCACAAGAATTCGGGCGCTCATATCCAGTCCTTCGTTAGCTGCCTGAGGCGGCCGTTGCAAAGTTCGTCATATCGCCCTTCGGGCGCTGATCGAGCATCTGCTGGCCTTCAATCATATAAAAAACCGTCTCGGCGATATTGGTCGCATGGTCCCCGATCCGCTCGATATTCTTGGCGCAGAACATCAGGTGGATACAAAATCCGATGTTGCGCGGGTCTTCCATCATATACGTGAGCAACTCACGGAACAGGGACGTGCAGATCGCGTCGACCTCTTCGTCACCCTTCCAGACCGCCATCGCGGCTGGCAGATCGTGCGCCGCATAAGCATCCAGCACCGACTTCACCTGGGTCTGCACGAGATCGGTCATGTGCTCCAGGCCGCGGATCAGCTTCAACGGATGAAAATCACTGTCTAGGGCTGCGACGCGCTTGCCGATATTCTTCGACAAATCGCCGATCCGCTCGAGATCCGTCGCAACGCGCATCGAACTGACGATCTCGCGCAAGTCGACCGCCATTGGCTGGCGGCGCGCAATCGTTAGAACGGCGCGTTCCTCGATGAGGTGCTGCAGCTTGTCGATGTCGAGATCGGCGGCAACGACACGCTTGCCCAGCGCGATATCACGCCGGATCAGAGCGTCAACTGAATCGACGATCTGCCGTTCGGCCAGACCGCCCATCTCGGCGACAAGCCGATTGAGCTCCTGAAGATCGTCGTCGAACGCCTTAGCGGTATGATCTGAACCCATGGTATGTCTCTCCCGCGAAATGCGCGTCAGCCGAAGCGGCCGGTGATGTAGTCTTGCGTGCGCCGATCGGTCGGCGAGGTGAAGATCTTGTTGGTGTCATCAAACTCGACCAGCTCGCCGAGGTACATGAACGCCGTTTTATCAGACACCCGCGCCGCTTGCTGCATATTATGCGTCACGATAGCGATCGTGTAGTCTTCCTTGAGCTCCTGGATCAGTTCCTCGACCTTCGCGGTGGAGATCGGGTCGAGCGCCGAGCAAGGCTCGTCGAACAGGATGACTTCAGGGCGAACCGCGACGGTGCGCGCGATGCACAGCCGTTGCTGCTGACCGCCTGACAGGCTGAGTCCGCTGGCGTTCAGCTTGTCCTTGACCTCGTTCCAAAGCGCCCCGCCCTTCAGCGCGGCTTCAACGCGACCGTCCATTTCCGACTTCGAGATCTTTTCATAGAGTCGGATGCCGAAGGCGATGTTTTCGTAGATGGTCATCGGAAACGGCGTTGGCTTCTGGAACACCATTCCGATCCGGGCGCGCAACAAATTCAGATCGAGCTTCGGATCGAGGATGTTGGTCGAATCCAGCATCAACTGTCCGACAGCACGCTGGCCGGGATAAAGGTCGTACATGCGGTTGAAAATACGCAGCAAGGTCGACTTGCCGCAGCCCGATGGACCGATAAACGCAGTGACGCGGTTCTCGCCGAGAGCGAGATTGATGCTCTTCAGGGCGTGGTGTTCGCCGTAATAGAAATTCAGGTCGCGCGCGATCACCTTGGCTCGTGCGTCCGCGTGAGCGGCGGCACCGGGCATGTGTCCGCGTGGAAGATCAACACTCACAGAAAGCTGTTCGCTCATTTCGATGTCCTCTCGGCGCCAAGGATGCGCGCGCCAATGTTAAGGGCAAGTACGGTCAAGGTGATAAGCAGAGCCCCGGTCCATGCGAGCTGTTTCCAGTATTCGTAAGGGCTCTGAACGAAGTTGTTGATGGTCACCGGCAGGTTGGCCATCGTCTTGGTGAGATCGAGACTGAAGAACTGGTTGCTGAGTGCCGTGAACAGCAGCGGTGCGGTTTCACCCGCAACGCGAGCCGTCGCCAGCAGGACACCCGTGATGAGGCCCGAACGTGCAGCACGGTAGGCGATGCGCTTGATGACAAGCGAGCGCGGCAGGCCGAGCGCGGATGCCGCTTCGCGCAGCGGATTGGGGACCAGACCGAGCATGTCCTCGGTTGTACGCACCACCACCGGGATCACAATCACAGCGAGAGCCAGTGTGCCGGCCAGCGCCGAGAACCCGCCCATCGGCACCACGATTGCGCCATAGACAAACAGGCCGATGATGATCGACGGCGCACTCAACAGAATGTCGTTGATGAAACGGATCACCGAGGTCAAACGGTCGTGCTTGCCGTACTCCGCAAGATAAGTGCCTGCGAACAATCCAATCGGCGCGCCGATGCCGACACCCAGCACGGTCATGATGATCGAGCCTACGATGGCATTGAGCAACCCGCCCTCTTTGGAGCCTGGCGGCGGCGTGTTTTCAGTGAAGATGCCAAGGTGCAAGCCGGCCAAGCCGTTATAGAACAACGTGAACAGGATCAGTGCGAGCCAGGTCACGCCGAAGATAGCAGCGCCGAGGCACAGGAACCGGACAACGACGTCCGATCGGCGGCGAGAAGCATAAATCGGGTTCATGGCTCAGTTCCCCGCCTTCTTTTCGAGGCGCATCAGCATCAGTCGCGCAGCCGCCAGCACGAAGAACGTAAGTACGAACAGCAGCAGGCCCAACAGGATGAGGCCCGACTGGTGAAGACCGTCGCTTTCGGCGAACTCACTGGCGATAGCCGCCGAAATTGTCGTACCGGGTGCAAAGACCGACGAGGATATACGGAACGAGTTTCCGATGATGAAGGTCACGGCCATCGTCTCGCCAAGCGCACGGCCGAGCGCAAGCATGACGCCGCCGATGACGCCAACGCGCGTATAGGGGATCACGACATTCCGGACGACTTCCCATGTCGTGCAGCCGACGCCATAGGCCGCTTCCTTCAAAACCGGCGGCACCGTCTTGAACACGTCGACGGAGATTGCGGTGATGAACGGCAGCACCATGATCGCCAGAATCAACGCTGCGTTGAACAGGCTGAGATACGACGGCGGGCCGGCGAAGATGGTGCCAAGAACCGGTATGCCGTCGAACAGCCGGATCATAAAGGGCTGGAATGTGTTCGCGAGGAACGGGCCAAGGACGAAGAAGCCCCACATGCCGTAAATGATCGACGGAATACCTGCCAGCAGCTCAATCGCAATGCCGATTGGACGGCGCAGGAACTGCGGGCAAAGCTCGGTCAGGAAAATCGCGATGCCGATACCGACCGGGATCGCAATAATCATCGCGATTCCCGACGTGACCAGCGTGCCGTAGATCGGACCGAGCGCGCCCAGAACAGGTGGATCGGCGGACGGCGCCCAGCGCTGCGTCCACAAGAATGCGAAGCCGTACTCCTTCATCGCCGGCCACGCGCCTGCGATCAGAGAGAGAATAATGCCGCCCAGAATAAGCAAGACGGC
>CALRLJ020000276.1:0-5414 GCA_943368635.1 Sediminibacterium ginsengisoli
GTGGCGTGGTCGGCAGCCGCGCGGCTACTGCTCGGCAAGGAAAACTGGCGGCTCGGCGACGAGATGCCGACAGGCATCTTCATGAAAGCCTACGGGCTGTTTATCGGGCTGGTGTCGACGCTGATGGGAATCGGCGGCGGACTGTTCTCGAATTTGCTGATGACGTTTTATGGCCGCCCGATCCATCAGGCGATCGGCACCTCGTCGGGCCTTGCGGTGCTGATCTCGATTCCCGGCGCGCTGGGTTACATTTACGCGGGCTGGCCCGCAGCGTCGCGCTTTCCCGGAGTGGCGGCGTTACAATTGCCGTTCGCGGTCGGTTACATCTCGCTGATCGGCGCGTTGCTGGTGATGCCGACCAGTCTTCTGGTCGCGCCGCTCGGCGTGCGCGCCGCGCATTTTCTCACCAAGCGGAAACTCGAAATCGCCTTCGGGATTTATCTGCTGATCGTCGGCTCGCGCTTCGCGGTCAGCCTTGCGACGGGGTATTGAACGACCTCGTCATTGCGAGCGAGGCGAAGCAATCCACCCTTTTGCATAAGCAGTAACTGGATCGCTTCGTCGCAAGTGCTCCTCGCAATGACGGAGAGAGTCTGCGCCGGGACGACCATCAAAGCAGCTATTTCGCGTACAGCTTTGCATACGTATCGCGCAGCACGTTCTTCTGCACCTTGCCCATGGTGTTGCGCGGCAGGTCGTCGACGAACAGCACGCGCTTGGGCATCTTGAATTTCGCCAGCCGTCCGTCGAGCGCCTTCAGCACCGTCGCTTCATCGAGCGCGGTCTTTTGGTCGCCGACCACGACCGCAGTGACGCCCTCGCCGAGATCGCCGTGCGCCACGCCGATCACCGCCGACTCGGTGACGCCGGGAATGGCGTCGATCTCATTTTCGACTTCCTTCGGATAGACGTTGAATCCGCCGGAAATCACCAGATCCTTTCCGCGTCCGATGATGTGGACATAGCCGCGCGGATCGATCTTGCCGAGATCGCCGGTGATGAAGAAACCATCGGCGCGAAACTCCGCTGCGGTTTTCTCCGGCATCCGCCAGTAGCCCTTGAACACGTTCGGGCCTTTGACCTCGATCATGCCGATGCTGTCGCGCGGAAGCTCCTTGGCTGTTTCAGGATCGGTGACGCGCACGGCGACACCCGGCAGCGGAAAGCCCACCGCGCCCGGCACGCGGTCGCCGTCGTAAGGGTTCGATGTGTTCATGTTGGTCTCGGTCATGCCGTAGCGCTCGAGTACCGCATGTCCTGTGCGCGCCGACCATTCGCGGTGGGTCTCCGCCAGCAATGGCGCGGAGCCGGAAATGAACAGCCGCATATGCGACGTGGATTCCTTGGTCAGGTTCGGGCTTTGCAGGAGGCGCGTGTAGAATGTCGGCACGCCCATCAGCACGGTGGCGCGCGACATTAATTTGATAATCAATTCCGGATCGAGCTTCGGCAGAAAAATCATCGACGCGCGCGCGAACAGCGTGACATTGCTCGCCACGAACAATCCGTGGGTGTGATAGATCGGCAGCGCGTGGATCAGCACGTCGTCTTGCGTGAAGCGCCAGTACTGCACCAGCGACAGCGAATTCGACGCGAGATTGTCGTGGGTCAGCATCGCGCCCTTGGAGCGGCCGGTGGTGCCTGACGTGTAGAGAATCGCGGCGAGGTCGTCGCCCGCGCGCATAACGGTTGCGAACTCTGCTGCAGTCTTGGCCGCGCCATCGCTCAACGATCCCTTGCCGTCGGCATCAAGGGTTTCGACCTTCGCGCCGACCTTGGCCGCAAGCTTTTCAATGCCGTCTGCTTTCGACGGATCGCACACCACCAGTGACGGCTCGGCGTCGCCGATGAAATATTCCAACTCAGTGAGCGTGTAGGCGGTGTTGAGCGGCAGGAACACCGCACCGGCGCGAACGGTCGCCAGATACAGCACCAGCGCCTCAACCGATTTCTCGGTTTGCGCTGCAACACGGTCGCCCGGCTTCACCCCGCGCGCCACGATCAGATTCGCCACGCGTCCCGATTGCGCGATCAGATCCGCATAGCTGATACGTGATCCGCTGCTGGTCTCGATGGCGAGCCTGCCGGTATCGGCAAGCCCATCGAACAGGCGAGAAAACAGGTTGGCGTTCGCGGCGGTGTTCATGCAACATTCCATCAAGATCGGATTTTTCCGGTTTTTGAGTACACCAAAACCAGCACTCGCAGCAACGGAGACAACCGGCATGAGCAATAACAAGAAACGTGTGGCCTGGATCACAGGCGGGGGAAGCGGCATCGGTCTTGCGGGGGCGCAAGAACTCGCCAAAGAGGGATGGACCGTGGTGATTTCGGGCCGTCGCAAGGATGTGCTCGACGAGGCAGTGGCGGGCATCGCCGGTGGCAAGGTCGAAGCGATGGCGCTCGATGTCAGCAGTGCTGCGGATGCCGAAAAAGTCGCGAAGGCGATTGTCGCCAAACACGGCCGCATCGATCTTCTGGTCAACAGCGCCGGAGTCAATGTGCCGAAGCGAAGCTGGGACGACATCACCACCGAAGGCTGGGACAAGCTGGTCGACATCAATCTGAGCGGCGTGATGTACTGCATGCGCGCGGTGCTGCCGGCGATGCGCGCGCAGAAAGACGGCGTCATCATCAACGTCGCGTCATGGGCGGGCCGTCACGTCTCGAAAATGACGGGACCGGCCTACACCACCACCAAGCACGCGGTGCTGGCGCTGACTCATTCGTTCAACATGGATGAATTCAAGAACGGTCTGCGCGCTTGTTGTCTGTCGCCCGGCGAGGTCGCAACGCCGATCCTGAAACTGCGTCCGGTGCCGCCGTCGAAAGAAGACATGGCAAAGATGTTGCAACCGGAAGATCTCGGCCGCACCATCGCGTTTGTCGCGAGCATGCCGCCGCATGCATGCATCAATGAAATCCTGATCTCGCCGACGCATAACCGCAGCTTCGTCACGCCGACGATGTTGTGATCGCAACATGACGGGCGCATCACGCGCCCGTCATGTTCTCCGGTCGCGGAACCGGGAATAGTTTCAGCATTACGAAAATTTATATTTCGAAACGCTCCTCTGCCGGTCCCGTAACTCGATCAACGGCAGCGCGGTTGATACGTAAAACCCGTTGTCCCGTTACCGCCCGGCGGAACCCTGCCGGGCCTTGCAATTCACCGGGAGACGAAAACATGTCGAATCGTATTGCTCTGATGTCCGCCGCCGCAATCGGCGCGCTGGCTCTCACCGCGTCCATCACCATGCCTGTTCACGCACAGGACAAGATGGGCAAAAGCGAAATGTCGGGCGAGAAGACCGTGATGGTCGGCGGCGCGCCGATGTATCCGTCGAAGAACATCGTCGAGAACGCCGTCAACTCGAAGGATCACACCACGCTGGTCGCCGCCGTGAAGGCCGCCGGCTTGGTCGATACGCTGGCCAGCAAGGGTCCGTTCACCGTGTTCGCGCCGACCAATGCCGCGTTCGGCAAGCTGCCGAAGGGCACCGTCGACAATCTGGTGAAGCCTGAGAACAAGGCGACGCTGACCAAGATCCTCACCTACCACGTTGTCGCAGGCAAAATGAATGCGGCCGATCTGACCGACGGCAAGAAGCTGACCACCGTGGAAGGTGAAACGCTGACCGTGAAGAACGCGGGCGGCAAGGTTTCGCTGACCGACGCCAAGGGCGGCACGTCGAACGTGACCATCGCCGACGTCAACCAGTCGAACGGCGTGATCCACGTCGTCGATACGGTTCTGATGCCGAAGTCGTAACGCTCCGGCGTTTACAACGTAACGCTAAAATCGCAATCCGGTCGTATTTGGTGTCCCCTGAATACGGCTGGGGGCGATGGGCGGGCCGGGGCAACCCGGCTCGCTTTTTTGTGACATGTCGTGCGGCGTTTTGTGTCGCCGCCGCGCGCGATTTTTGTCCCGCCGGCTGTAACAGGGATTAAGATGCAACGTAGTGGTGTTGATGACATCGTGGAAACGGAAACGCCTATGTCCAGCATCGTCACCGAGCGCCGTCCGGCAACCGATCGTCCGGCCGCAGAACCTGCGGCGGCGAAAGTGATTCAGCCCGGCTGGGTTCGGATCGTTCACTGGATCAATGCTGTCGCGATTGTGCTGATGATCATGTCCGGCTGGCAGATCTACAATGCCTCGCCGCTGTTCGATTTTACCTTCTCGCGGTCGATCACGCTGGGCGGCTGGCTCGGCGGCGCTATCCAATGGCATCTGGCTGCGATGTGGCTGTTGATGGTCAACGGCCTCGTCTATCTGACGCTTGGCCTGATCACCGGGCGCTTTCGCAAGAAGCTGTTGCCGATCAGCGTCGACGGCGTTGTCAGCGACACCAAGGCAGCGCTCACCGGAAAGCTCTCCCACGCCGATCTGAGCGTCTACAATCAGGTCCAGAAGCTGCTGTATGCCGGCATCATCGTGGTCGGCATTGTGATCGTGCTGTCCGGACTGTCGATCTGGAAGCCGGTGCAACTGCAATGGCTGACGGCAGTGTTCGGCGGCTATGACGTGGCGCGCTACGTCCACTTCTTTTGCATGGCCGCAATTGTCGGCTTTCTGGTGATCCACGTGGCGCTGGCGCTGCTGGTGCCGAAAAGCCTGCGTGCCATGATTATCGGACGCTAGGAGGTTGTGATGGGCCGTATGCGCAAACTTCTGATTCCCGGCGTCGACAAGCAACTGCTGGTCAAGGACGCGCTGAAGGTGATGCCGGACCTGTCGCGCCGCCGTTTCATTGCGGGCGGCGCCAGCCTCGGCGCGCTGACCATGCTGACCGGCTGCGACGTCACCGACAGCTTCTCGGCGGAATCGATGCTGGTGCAGATTTCGAAATTCAACGACGCGGTGCAGGCGGCGATTTTCAATCCGAACACGCTGGCGCCGACATTTCCGGAAAGCGCGATCACGCGGCCGTTTCCGTTCAACGGCTACTACGCGCTCGATGATGCGCCGAAGGTGGACGGTGCCACCTGGAAGCTCGAGGTGCGGGGCCTTGTAGAGAACAAGAAGTCCTGGACGCTGGAGGAGCTTTACAAGCTGCCGCAGGAAAAACAGATCACCCGGCACATCTGCGTCGAGGGGTGGAGCGCTATCGGAAGCTGGACCGGCGCGCGGCTCAGTCACTTCCTGCAGTTGATCGGCGCCGACACCAAAGCGAAATACGTCTGGTTCAATTGCGCCGATGTGGACGGCTACAACTCGCCGCTGGATATGGCGACCGCGCTGCATCCGCAGACCCAGATGACCTTCAAATTCGACAACGAGATTTTGCCGCGCGCCTACGGCTATCCGATGAAAATCCGGGTGCCGACCAAGCTCGGGTTCAAGAACCCGAAATATGTGATCTCGATGGAAGTCACCAACGACTACAAGGGCGGCTACTGGGAAGATC
>CALRLJ020000277.1:0-5359 GCA_943368635.1 Sediminibacterium ginsengisoli
GATGATGACCTTGCCGTCCAGCGATTTCTTGTTTGACATGACTTTAGCTCCTTATGTTCGCTGTCAGCGTTCGTTGGTGAAAATGATGGTGCCGCTTGCGGCGAACATGCCACCGACGCCGTGGCAAACCGAAATCTTCGCGTCGGCAACCTGTGCCGGCGCGATGCCGCGCATCTGCCGGACACTCTCTTGCAGGGCGTACATCCCGTACATGCCGGAATGCATATAGCTGAGGCCGCCGCCGTTGGTATTCATCGGCAGCTTGCCGCCAATGGCGGTGTTGCGGTCGGCGATGAACTTGCCGGTCTCCTCGTGCGGCATGAAGCCTAGATCGCCGAGGCCGAACAGCGGCAGGTGCGCGAATGCGTCATAGATCATCAGGTGATCGACATCCTTGTGCGTGATGCCTGCTTCGCGGAACGCGGTCGGGCCCGCCACCTTGAACGCGCGCGACGAGTTGAAGGTCTCCATCTGGCTGACCATCGGGGTCTCGACGCTTTCGCCAGTGCCGAGGATATAGACCGGCTTCTGCGGGAAGTCTTTCGCACGGTCAGCGCTTGTCAGGATCAGCGCGCCGCCGCCGTCGGTGACGAGGCAGCACTGCAGGATGCGGAACGGATAGGCGATCATCCGCGAGTTGAGAACATCCTCGACCGTGATCGGGTCTTTCATCATGGCGCGAGGATTTTTCGCGGCCCATTCACGCTGCACCACCGACACCATCGCGATCTGTTCGTGGGTGATGCCGTAGGTCTTCATGTAGCGCAGCACGGGGATTGGGAACATGCTGGGCGGGCCGTAGACCCCGAAGGGCGCTTCGAACTGGCCTTGCAGGCTGTCGGCGGGAATCGAGCGCGGCAGCTTGCCGATCATCGACTTGCCGCTCTCTGCATGAGTGATGAGAACAGTCTTGCACAGCCCGGCTTCGATGGCAGCCGCGGCATGGCGGACGTGAAGCATGAAAGAGCAGCCGCCGACCGACGTGCCGTCGACCCATGTCGGCGTGATGCCGAGGTAATGCGCGAGCTGTTGCGGAGTCTCGACCGCAGTGGCGATGCCGTCGATGTCTGACAGCTTCAGCCCGGCATCCGCCAGCGCATTCAGCGCAGCGTCTGCGTGCAACTGGATCTGCGACATGTCGGGAATGACGCCAAGCTTGGTGGTTTCTGCTGCGCCGACGACGGCAACCTGATTTCTGCGCATGATGCTTATCCCTTCGCCGGGCGGAACTGGGGAAGGGTGATCGCGTCGCTGACTTTCTCGAACGCGACTTCGAGTTTCATATCGAGCACGAGGGCTTCTGGCGTTTGCGCACAGTCAAGGATGTTGCTCATCATCCGCGGACCTTCATCGAGCTCGACGACGGCGATGGCGTAGGGCGGCGTGAATCCGGGCGCGGCGGGCCGATGATTGATCACATAGCTGTAGAGTTTGCCCTTGCCGCTGGCCTTGAACGCGCTGACCTTGCGCGAGGCACATGAGGGACAGAACGGGCGGGGTGGAAAGTAGACATTCGAACATTCGTCGCAGCGCTGCAGACGGAGTTCGTTGGCCTGGGTTCCTTCCCAGAAGTGTTTGGTTTCCGGCGTAGGCACCGGTAAGGCGCGTGAAGCAGCCATCTGCAGTCTCTCCCTGATCGTTGGATTTTGTTAATTGGTCGATTAACTTTATGCCGGTATTCCCGGCGGCAGGCAAGCGACCCGCACGCAGAGCCGTGCGCGCGAAAAGCACAGCAAGCTTGTCCGGCCCTGCGCGGCGGATGGCCGCATCGCGGCCGGTTCGCTGGGCGATCCCATCGAAATTGCAAGGGATTTGGCTTTTTTGTCACCGCGCCGCGCGATAGGACGTCAGCGTCCGTAGCGTTCTGAAAATCAAACCGCTGCTGTTCAATGCGTAAAACCAAACGCTTATCGGCCTGGAACGACATTGAACCGATGGATGGTGCGACGCGACCAATGCCAGAGGGCGCAAGCGGACCGGCTGCATTGCTCTGTTTCGGGACAGTGTTGCTTTGTGAGGACTTGTAGCAAATCGGCCACGGGAATCGGCCTGTACGGCGTTGAATGAGCGGGGGTTTTATGGTTTTTCAAACCATTAAGATTTATTCCGGGGCTTATTGCTGATGTTGATTTTGAAACAGCGATCGCGCGCGTCTGGAGGGGCAAGATTTTTGCGCCCGTCCGGATTGCTGGTTGCCTGCGCGGCTGCCTTCATCGCACAAGCCGGCGCGGCACACGCTCAGGGCGTTACCGAGCAGGATCAGCTTTTCCAGCAAATGGTTCGTAATCCGGCGAACCACGAAGTGACCTTCGCCTATGTGAAGGTCGCCACCGGACGCGGCGATTACGAAGCTGCGATTGGCGCGCTCGAGCGGCTGCTGTTCTACAATCCCAAACTGACGCGCGTGAAGTACGAACTTGGCGCGCTGTATTTCCGCCTCGGTTCCTATGAGATGGCACGCCGCTATTTCAAGGAAGCTCTCGCAAGTCCGGATATCGACGCCATCACCAAGGAGCGCGTCGAAACCTATTTGCCGGATACCGAGAAGCAGCTTCAGCCGAGCCGGTTTTCCGGTTTTGCACAAACCGGCATCCGTTCGCAGAGCAACGCAAGCTTCGCACCCGGCGGCGGCATTCTGCGTCTCGGCGGCCAGGATCTCGCGCTGCTGCCCACGGCGCGGCAGAAGAGCGACGTCAACTGGTTCGGGCTGGTCGGTTTGAGCCACGATTATGATTTGCAGAATCAGCGCGGCGACATTCTCGAGACGCGCGCCGTTGGATACCTCACCGAGCAATCGCGGCTGAAGGATCTGAACGTTGGCTTCGTCGATCTCAGCTTCGGTCCGCGGCTGGCGCTCGCGCCGGAGCTTCTGCCGGGCGTCACCATCAAGCCCTACGTGGTCGGCGGAAATACCTGGGTCGGCGGCACTTCGTACTTCTCGACAGCAGGCGCTGGCGTAGGTCTGAAGATTCCGGTGAACGACAAGTTCACGCTCGGTCCCGATTTCGAATGGCGCCGCGCGGATTTCAGGACAACCGACCCCGTCGCGGGTTTCGGCTCCGCCGACTGGTATACGACCAGTCTTTCGGCGAGCTGGAATATCGCGCAACAGATCAAGCTCGATGCGCGCGGACTATACCGGCGCGGCGACTCGGCATTTGTGTTCCAGGCCTTCGATCAATGGGCGATCGAAGCTGCGTTGACGCTTGAGTTTGCGCCGCCGTTCGTCTGGATGTCCCGCAACTGGAGCGTGGCTCCGTTCGCGCGATGGATCGATACGAAGTTCGATGCGGCAAATCCGTTCATCGATCCTTTGACGACACGCAGCGATAACCAGTGGTCGGTAGGCGCGCTGTTCAACGCGCCGGTGACCAGGAATTTCGGACTTTCGGCCGCCATCCAGTACGACAAGACCAATTCATCGCTGCCGAACTATCGCCTGGATAATTTCTCCGTGATGTTTGGCCCGACGGCTCGGTTCTGAGGTAGCATGGCATGATCATCCGCAATCAACTGATCCACGCTTCATTGCTGGCATCTTTGGCGACTGCCGGGCTGGTTTCGCAGGCGTCTGCGCAGAACTCCGGCCGGGTCGGCGCCGTCAATCTCGATGCGACCGGCACGCCGCCGGGTGCATCCTCGCGCACGCTCACCATCGGCACCAATGTCATTTACAAGGAGCGGGTGCAGACGTCGGCGCAGGGATCGACGCAGATTATGTTTCCGGACACCTCGACACTGAACGTCGGACGCAACAGCAATATCGTAATCGATGAATACGTCTACGATCCAAATACCGGAACCGGCAAGATGGTCGCGACGGTCTCGAAGGGCGTGATGCGCTTCGTCGGCGGGCAGATCAGCCACACCGCGGGCGTCACAGTAAACACCCCGGTTGCGACGCTTGGCATTCGCGGCGGTGTCGCCACGGTTGTTTATCCGATCCCGTCGGGCTTCACCGGCTCCGATCCGAAGCTCGCGCAGGCCAAGGGCGAAATCGTCATTGGCCATGTCGGCTCGGTCGTCATCAAGAACAATGTCGGCTCGGTGATTGTCAGGCCCGGATACATGACGTGGGTATCCGGCCCGAACGATCCTATTCCTGAGCCGTTCCCGATCCCGGAGTTTCTGCTGCAAAAAATCATGGCTGCGCTCACCAGCGGGCAGGGACAAACCGGTGGCGTCAGCGATTTGCCGACCGACCAGATGGCGGCACGGCTTGGTTTCGGCAAAACGATCGTCACCGATCCGGCGAAGCCGCCTGGAACGGATCCGCTTGGTTATTTCTCGATCTTCGACGGCGGCAATGCTGTGGCGAAGAACAAGTCCCAATCCAATCAGACCAATCAGGTCAATCAACCGCCACCGAATACGGGATGCGGTTACTGCAACGTGTACACCAACACACACAGCAACTGAGGCTGCAATCTCGCTGCGGTCTTATTACGATCCATGCGGCATGAACAGCGCGTGAGCTTGGCTCGCCTGTTCTGCGATAAAATCCGCCGTGACCCTGACACGCGCGATGTTGCGCAGATCACTGTGCAGCAAGAGCCAGAATGTTCGGATCAAACGGAAGTTGGGCAGCACCCGCACGAGTTGCGGTTCGCTCTGCGCGATGAAGCAGGGCAGTACGCAAAGACCGGCGCCTGCAACGGTGGTGTTCAGCTGCGCAATCAGGTTCGAACTCTTGATCGCGGGCCGCAGCTCGGGCGACACGAAATGCGTGTATTCGAGTTCGGGCGAGAAAATCAGATCGTCGATATATGAAATAAACCGATGGGATGGCACGTCGGCAGCCGTCTCGATGGCGGGATTATTCGCGAGGTAATCTCGCGATGCATAGAGTCCGAGTTCGTAATCCGTCAGCTTGCGCGAATGCAGCCGCCCTTCGCTCGGCTGCGTCAGGCTGACTGCGATGTCGGCTTCTCGCCGCGAGAGGCTGAACTCGCGGGGCATCGCTACGAGTTCGACGGTGAGATCCGGGTGTCGGCTGCTGAGTTCGCCGAGACGCGCTGCCAGAAATTTCGTTCCAAAGCCGTCAGGCGTGCCGATCCGTACCGCGCCGTTGGCCTGAAGTTTCGAATCGCCGATCGATTGCGCTGCCGAGGTCGCGAGCTGATCCATCTGTTCGGCCATTTCAAGCAAGCGCTCGCCGGCCTCGGTGAGGGACGACCCGCTCGTGCGGCGATCGAACAGTTGAGAACCCAGCGATGCTTCAAGTGCAGCAATACGCCGGCTGAGGGTCGAGTAGTCGATTTTCAGGCGCTTCGCCGCGGCGGTCATGCTGCCGGTGCGGGTAATGGCCAGAAACGATCGGACGAGATTCCAGTCAAACTGGTCGGTCATCGCAATTACT
>CALRLJ020000278.1:0-5331 GCA_943368635.1 Sediminibacterium ginsengisoli
CCTCAATTATCAATCGCCGCAGATCGCGACCGTCCAGACCTATACCGCGCAACGCGGCTGGGGCACGAATGGGCAAGCGGTGCCGGGCGAACCAATCCGCGATCGCGCATATTCCAAGGAAGGCTATGGTGTGGTTCGCGGAAAGATCGGCGCCTGGCCATGAGTGAATTGCGGCTTCTGGAAACGATCCATCCGACCAAGGAGGGCACGAACGATTTCGAGGCGTTGTTCGGAATCGATGCAATTAAGGAATCTTTAACCGACGAGCTGGCGTTGATCCTCGACCGGAAGCGCCTTGAAGACTGGGGTAAGCGGCATCACAGCAACGGTTTGGGCATCCTCAAGGCAGGCAAGAGCACGCTGCCGCTGATTCTTCTGTCGGGAGATGTTGGCTGCGGCAAGACCGCGCTGGCCTCCTGTATCGCAACGCCCGTAGCGCGAGCGATCGACCAGCGCATTGTCTGCCTCGAAACGCCCTCGGACATTCGCGGCGGCGGTCATGTCGGCGAAGTTTCGTCACGTATCACCGATGCCTTCACGCAAGCCAAGAGCCGCGCCGCTGCGATCGGGCGGGCGATACTTGTTATTGACGAAGCCGACGATCTCGCTACAGGGCGTAGCCAGATGCAAGCGCATCACGAAGACCGCGCGGGCGTGAACGTACTCATCAAGCAAATGAACCAGCTTGCGGCGAGCCCGGCGCCTATTGCACTCATCATTATCACCAACCGTCCCGACGCGCTCGATCCTGCTGTACTTCGTCGCGCCGCGCTGCGCCTAAACTTTCAACGCCCGAACGATGCCGCACGTTTGGCGGTGTTTAAGCGTCTCTTGCAAGGAACGACGACGACTGAAGCGCAGCTCCATGAACTTGTGAAGCTCACTGCGACAAAATTGCCTTACACCTATTCTGACCTAGTCGATCGCATTGGACGGCTCGCCTTGCGCCGGTGCTGGAGGTCTGACAAGCCCTTTACGGCTGCTGCTCTAAAGGCCGCCCTCGCCGAGGTCGAGCCCTCGCCGCTGATGGCAAGTTCGTAAACGGGTGTGGGCAAGTGCCGATGGCGAGCAAACCGCGTAAACCTGCAAAACGGAGTTACACGGATCGTACGCTCAAACTTTTGTGGGGCCGTGCGGCCGGACGCTGCGCGATGCCCGAGTGCCGTATCGAGCTCTATGCCGAAGCCACCGACTACGATCCAATCGTGGTGATCGGCGAGATAGCCCATGTTGAAGCGGCGAGTGCGCAAGGGCCGCGCGCCGCTCCCCAAATGGGCGCCGTCGATAAAAATGCTTACGACAACCTTATGCTCCTTTGCCAAAATTGCCATGGGCGTGTCGATGGTCAACCGCATTTCCATTCGGTTGCGCGCCTGCGCGATATCAAACAGGCCCATGAGGCCTGGGTTCGGGCATCGTTGCCGGAGCGTGGCCGTTCCCGCACCGGCTGGAGTGCGCTTGTCCTGCGCGGCGATCATCCGCTCGATATGGCAACGATCGAGGCGGCGCTTTCGCCTGACTTCATCGTTGGCACGCCGGACGTTCTTTCGATCCAGATGGATTCAAATTGGGCGGAAGCAGACAAGAGAATTGCCGTGACTGCCCGCGCCCTTTTGGCCGGCGATGACGCATTCGACAAACGTATCGCCGTGTTTCCAATCGCGCCGGTAAGTGCGTGTATTGCGCTCGGCTATCATCTCACAAGCCGACCCCACGTGCGTCTCTTTCAGCACCACCGTGACGAGCAGACATGGGCGTGGCCGCGGCGAGCGTTGCCGGCGAATGATATTCGCGTCATCGGCCTTGATAGCGAAACCCGTGACGCTGACGAAGTGACCTTTGCATTTCATTTCAGTGCCCCTGTTACCGATGAGGTGCTTGGGGAAGCCGGCGCGCCGCTGGCCTGCCGTATCGACCTCGGAATCGACCTACCATCGACGACGTGGCTACAGCACCCCGAGCAGATGACGCATGCAGTCTCCGCGACGCGTCGCGCTTTTGAAGCTGCGATGCGTCTTTATCCCACCGCGCAGCGGTGGCATCTTTTTTACGCCGGGCCTGCGCCGCTCGCCATTGCGATTGGACAGCAGATCAATCCGACCATGTACCCTGTGGTGCAACTTTATGAATACCGGCACAAAGAGCTGCCGCGATATCGGCCGAGTATTCTTCTCGGTTCGACGTAGCCGCTTCGGTAGTGAGAGAGCACTATGAAGAATATCGTGGTCTGCTGTGATGGTACAGGTAATGAAGTTAGTGAAAATATTTCGAATGTCTTGAAGCTTTACCGCGTGCTGCGGAAAACCGACAAGACGACGCCGCGACAGGTGGTATTTTATGACCCTGGTGTTGGGACGTTGGCGCGGCCCGATCCGTGGACAAAATTCCGACAAGACTCGATCGCGATCTTGGGCCTGATGACTGGGTATGGCCTCGATAACAATGTGCTCGCCGCCTATACCTTTTTGATAAACAACTACGAGGAAGGTGACGACATCTATCTGTTCGGCTTTAGCCGAGGCGCGTATGCCGTCCGCATGCTTGCCGGGCTCATCCATAAGGTCGGATTGCTTTCGCCACAACAGCAGAATCTCGCCGGCGCAGCACTTACCGCCTACAAGCAATCGACGGAACTCAGTCCGCTTGATAACTCCGCGCGACCTTCCAATGACGTGGAAGCAGAAGTCGGTCCTCAGTCGCAAGATGACCGAGCGGCGCAGTTTGCGCGGATCGTTTCCGTTCGCTGGCCAACCGTTAAGTTTATCGGTGTATGGGATACGGTGGCTAGCGTCATCGTACCCCGACCAGACAAGTTTTATACCTTCAGCCTACAAGAGCTTCCGCACACGCGGCGCAATCCTAGTGTACGCGTGTTCCGCCAGGCGATGGCACTGGATGAGCGTCGTCGAATGTTTCGTTTGCATGCTTGGGATGACGCTCAGATTTTCATGCACAATCGCTTCAGCAAGACAAACAATAGTGAACAGCAGGACATCCAGCAGGTTTGGTTCGCCGGCGTTCACGCTGACATCGGCGGTGGGTATCCGGAAGCAGAAAGTGGGCTTTCTAAATATCCCTTGCTGTGGATGATCGACGAGGCTGCTGCCCATGGACTGGCCTTCAACACGCAAACGGTCCGTCAACTGGCTTGGGGAATCTGGCGACAGGGCAGCCCATTCTCCTATGTTGCACCTGATTTCATGCGTGACCCGCATATATCGATGACGAAGGCGTGGCAGCCGCTCGAATGGCTGCCAAAGTCGGTCAGGTACAAAGAGTGGCAGGAGTTGCGATCCTACTTTGGGCACTACATCCCTAACGGGGAGCCACGAACGCTTCCTGTCGACGCCTTTGTTCACGAATCTGTTTTTCGGCGCATCGAAGCCGTGCCACGCTACCGGCCTGTTAACTTGCCCCAAAAGCACCGGCTAGTTCCGATGCCAACGGATTCACCGTAAAATGCGGGTAATCCGGCAACACACACTCAGTATTCCATAACATCGGATATGCGCAGCGTTACTTGGCGAGACTCTGCTCGCAAAGGGCAAGAGCGCGGCCAAATACTCCTGCGTACTCAGTTAGAGCGCGTGTTGCCGCTTCCATCTCGTCAAATGTCCAGTTTACCCCCTGGAGCTCATATTTGTTTCTAGCCGACGAGTAAATTCGGAAGTGAATTCCTGGGACGCCATTGGAGTTGGTTAGTAACAGGTGCGCATGCGCAAACAGGTGGCGATCATTTTCGAATGTCGCAAGCTGGGTGAGTAAAGGTTCGATTTCACGTCTATGCTGCGCCAAGGGTCCCGCCGAATTCAGGAGCCGAGACATTTCCTGGACGCGGTCAGACACCTTGAACGGAAATGCTCGTACTAAATTTTTGTAGGCAGACGTTTGCCAGGCCCTTAAGCAAAACTCTGCGAGCTGGTACTCGACTTGTGCATAGGCGCCAATTGCTTTGCCGCGCAACAGGAATACACGGTCTGCGACAGCGTCAAGCTCGGTAGATAGCCTGGATTCAGAGTCAGTCATTTTATGCCCTCATGAAGGTGCATAATGAACATATCTCTGATTTGGTCCAATCTGAACGTCTAGCCGCTGACCCTGGCACACAAGATCAGTCGATCCGGCCTAAGGCATGGTGATCAATTTGCAAGGCTAACGCTTTTTCAGAATTCCAGCGCTTGGTATTGCTCGAACCAAGTCAGCGGCAGAGTCTTGGGAATCCGAGGGAGTGACAACGTCGCTGGTTGATCGCCGTTGAGAATAGCTGCGGTAATGTTGGGCGCCACGAACGCATATCGCAACTCCTGCCGCAACAGCTTCGGATGCAGTTTGATCGAGGCGGCCAGCGCTTCGACAGTGTCAAACTTGTTGTTCTTTAGATCACGCAGCCATGAATGGGCTCGAACAATGGCTTGAACCATTTTTGCATCAGGCTGGCGTTCGCCGTCGGCATTTATAACCGAGGCCGGTCCAGGCTGGCGCGACTGCCGGGTGATTGAGAATCCGTTCGATCGGATTCGAGCGGCCGGTGTGGTCGAAATTTTGATGGCGCGGCTGCTCAGATCGGCCCGCGCGACGTAAGTGCCGATAACATCCGCATCCAAGACAGCCTCATCAATCCTCAGTCGTTGGCGCAGGGCATTGATCAGCGTCTGTTCGACGTCGTTTGCCGAGACCCGTGCGACCGATCCGGCTTCGGTTTTGCGGCCTCGCAGAATTGCCGAGCTGACATAGAAACGATAGCGGGCACCGTTCTTCGACGAAAAGCTCGGGCTCATTGCATTGCCGCGATCATCGAATAGTTTTCCCATCAGGAGCGCTCCGCTTTCCGATCGTTTGACTTTCCGTTTGTTGGTGCCGGCGGCCAGCAGTTCCTGCACCTTGTCGAAGGTTTTGCGATCAATGATCGCCTTATGCTCGCCGGGATACCATTTGCCGCCGTGACCGGTTTCGCCAATGTAAATCCGGTTTTTCAGGAAATGCGCGAGCGGTCCGTAGGTGAAGGGGATGCCGCCGTTGAACTTCTTGACCTTGGTATTCCGCCGCTTCGTGACGATGCCGCGCTTGTCGAGGTCGATAACAAGGCGGCCAAAGGATTTTAGCTCGATATAGCGGCGGAAGATGGTACGGACGGTTTCTGCCTCGGTGGGATTGATGACGAGTTTCTTGTCTCGAGCTTCATACCCCAGCGGCACCGTGCCACCAGTCCATTTCCCCTTGCGGCGCGAGGCGGCCACTTTGTCCCGGACGCGCTCGGACGACAGCTCGCGCTCGAACTGGGCAAAGGACAACAGGACGTTGAGCGTCAGTCGTCCCATTGATGTTGTGGTA
>CALRLJ020000279.1:0-5299 GCA_943368635.1 Sediminibacterium ginsengisoli
CCTCGTATTGCGGCGCACCACGACCTCCTGCGCTCAACGCGCACCGGCCTCACCGATCATTCCGCGGATTATTAGCGCGGCCTGAACCGGCCCGCGGACAGTTTTCGGAACCGCACACCCTTCCCGTCGGCGAGGCGCGTGGCCTCGTAGCCGCCGTCGCGGATGGCATCGCGCTGCGGCCGGGCATTTTCAGGGTTGCGCTCTTTTTCCCACCACGATGCCCGCTGCGACGCGCGCGGCAGCGCGAAACCAAGAATATCTTCGAGTTCGTCGAATGTCAGAACGAACTCAGCCTTGGTCTGGTGTGAGAGATGCTCACGAAGCGGATCGTAGTCGCCCAATCCGGCGCTCCATTATGTTGTAAACAAGCGTGCGAGCCGATAGGTACGTCGCATCGTCTCTCTTGAACAGGGCTTTCCGTGAATCTGTTTGTCTTCGGCCTCGGTTTCAGCGGCAGAACCATCGCAGAGCGCCGCGCGGCGCGTGGCGACCATGCCGCCGGAACCGTGCGCACACGGGACAAGGCGCAGGCCCTGGCAGCCGCAGGCCTGTCCGCGCGGGTATTCGGGCCGGACGGGCGCGACAAGGCCATCGACTCCGACCTTGCAGAAAGTAATGCGCTGCTGATCTCGGTACCGCCGGGCAAGGAGGGCGATCCGGTGCTGGCGGCCTACACCAGGCAAATCGCTGCCGCACCAAAGCTGCGCTGGATCGGGTATCTCTCGACCATCGGCGTCTATGGCAACCATGACGGCGCATGGGTCGACGAGCAGACACCCGCGACACCCACCAATGCCCGCTCGCGCGAACGTGCGGATGCCGAGCAGGCGTGGCTTGCCTTTGGTGCTGCGAACAACATCGCCGTTCACATTTTTCGGCTTGCGGGGATTTACGGCCCCGGCCAAAGCCAGCTCGTGCAACTGGCGCGCGGAACGGCACGCCGCATCGTCAAGCCCGGTCAGGTGTTCAACCGTATTCATGTCGAGGACATCGCGCGCGCGGTGGACGCGTCGCTCGCGCGGGCGCGTGCAGGCGCAATCTACAACGTCACCGACAACGAACCGGCCCCGCCGCAGGACGTGGTGAGCTTTGCCGCATCGCTCTGCGGCGTCGAACCGCCGCCCGAGATCGGTCTTGCCGATGCCGGTCTTACCGAGATGGGCCGCTCGTTCTACGCCGAGAGCAAACGCGTGCGGAACGACCTGCTGCGCAACGAACTCGGCGTCACGCTGGCCTATCCGACCTATCGCGAGGGACTGACGGCGCTCCGCGCGGCCGGTGAGGGGCCGCGCTGAACGTCATCACGCCGCTTTTGCAGCCTTTGCTTTCTGGATCGCTTCCCAGATTTTCACTGGCGTCAGCGGTGTCTGCAGTGACGCGATGCCAAGCTCGCTCAGTGCATCCATCACGCCGTTGACGATGCAGGGCGGCCCGCCGATGGCGCCGGATTCGCCGCACCCCTTTGCACCGAGCGGATTGGTTACGCACGGCGCGGAATCATCGAGTGTCACGTCGATATTCTGCGGCATGTCGCTGGCGCGCGGAATGCAGTAATCTTGATAGCTCGCAGTGAGCAACTGGCCCGAGGAATCGTAGACCACGCCTTCATACAGCGCCTGTCCGATTCCCTGCGCCACGCCGCCATGAACTTGCCCTGTAACCAGCATCGGGTTGATGGCGACGCCGACATCGTCCACCGTGGTGTAACGCACCACGCGGGTCACTCCGGTATCGGGATCGATCTCGACTTCGCTGATATGGGTGCCGTTCGGCCAGGTCGGCCCATCCACATCACCCTGACTGTCCACGCTGAGGCGCGCATCCTTCTCGTCCTTCGCCAGATCGAACAGGCTGACGCGGCGGTCGGTGCCGACCACCGTGAGGAAGCCGTCGCTGTATTCGATGTCGCCGACCGAGGCTTCGAGCACATGCGAGGCCTTCTCGCGCGCCTTCTGAATCAAATCGCCGGCGGAGACGACAGTTGCGGTTCCGCCGACGAACAGCGAACGCGAGCCGACGCTGCCGCCGCCGGTCGCCTTGTCGGTGTCGCCCTGAACCACGTCGATCCGGTCCATGGGGATGCCGAGCGCACCCGATACCATTTGCGCGTAGCTGGTATGAAGTCCCTGCCCCATCGCCTGCGTGCCGGAGTGCAGCACCACGCGGCCTTCCGCTGTCGCCGACAGGGTAACCTTCTCGGTGTGAACACGGCCGCCGGTCCATTCGATATAACTGGTGAGACCGCGTCCGTAGAGCAGGCCTTTCTTCTTCGCGGCTTTCTTGCGCGCGTTGAATCCGTCCCAGTCCGCCAGCTTCGAGGCGCGCTCCATCATGTGCGCGAAAGCGCCGCTATCGTAAACTTCGCCGACGGCGTTCTTGTAGGGCAACTGCGACGGCTTGATGTAGTTGACCTTGCGGATCTGGCGCGGGTCCATTCCGATCTGCCGCGCAGCGGCATCCATTAGCCGCTCGACGATGAACACCGCTTCCGGCCGCCCCGCGCCGCGATACGGGCCGGTCGGCGCGGTATGGGTCAACACTGCCTTGATGTCGAAATGAATCAGCGGCAGATCGTAGACGCCGGTCGCAACGAACGGCCCGAGCACCAGCGGAATGATAACGCCGGCACCGGTGAGATAAGCGCCCGTACCGCCGAGCGAGCGGACGCGGAACGCCAGCACGCGGCCCTTTTCATCGAGCGCGAATTCACCGGTCGATGTGAGATCGCGGCCATGGTGGCCGCCGACGAAATCGTCGATACGATCGCCGCGCCAGCGCACCGTGCGCTTTAGCTTCTGCGCCGCATAGGCGACGATACCGTCCTCGGGATAGAGATTGACCTTGTGGCCGAAGCCGCCACCGATGTCGCCGACCAGCACGTGGACGCTATCCTTCGGGCGCTTCAGCACGACGTCCGAGAGAATGTCGCGCGTCGCGGTCGGCGTCTGGCTCTGAACATGAAGCGTGAGGCGGCCGGTCTTCTTGTCGACCTCCGCCATGGTGCTGCGCGGCTCCATCGCGGACGGCACCAGCCGCTGACTCGTCAGATCAAGCGAAACCACATGCTTTGCCCTAGCAAAGGCAGCCTCGGTTGCGGCCGCATCGCCATAGCTCATCGCCGCAGCGATGTTGTCCGGCGCGTCGGCCCAGACCACAGGCGCGCCGGGTGCCAGCGCCTCGGTCGGGCTGACCGCAGCAGGCAGGATTTCGTAATCGACAACAATGGCCTCGGCTGCCGTCTGCGCATCGGCCCGCGACGTAGCCAGCACTGCGGCGACCGGCTCGCCGGCAAAGCGCACAACATCATGAGCGAGCAACCGCCGCGGCGGCGCTGCCATCGGCGATCCGTCCGGCCGCTTGAAAATCGGCAATGTCGGAATGGTTCCGATATTGTCCGCAACCAGATCTGCCCCGGTATAGATGGCCTCGACGCCCGTCATGGCCAGTGCGGCGCCGGGATCGATTGCCGTGATCTTTGCGTGGGCATGCGGAGAGCGCAGCACATAAAGCCACAACGCGCCGTCCTGCGGCTGGTCGTCGATGAAGTGTCCCTGACCTGTGAGAAGCCGCTGATCCTCAAGACGCTTGACGGACTGTCCCGCGCCGAAGCGCAGATTGGCGGGCAGAATGTTCATGGAGATTCCTTCGAGGTGGTGACCTGACGCGCGACGCGGGGTGACGACACTCTCGCGGCACCCCAATGCCTGCTTTCGCATAGCACAATCATGCGCCGGGAGTTGAGTCCGCGGAATGGTTTTCCGCCATGCGCTGGAATCAGGTCTTCCGCGCCCTGAAAGCCCTTTCCCAGCCTTGCATGTGCGGTCACGCCGATTAAGGTCGCAGCATGAACGAGATGCTCCGCGCCAAATCCCTGCCGCCCAAATCTGTGCCTCAGCGGGTCGCCGCAACTGCGTGTCCCCACGATTGCCCGTCGACCTGCGCGCTGGAAGTCGATGTGCTGGACGAGAACACCATCGGCCGGGTGCGCGGGGCGCGCGACAACAACTACACCGCCGGGGTGATCTGCGCCAAGGTCGCGCGCTATGCCGAGCGGATTCATCATCCCGACCGCCTGACAAAGCCGCTGGTCCGCACCGGCGCAAAAGGCTCCGGCGCCTTCGCTCCGATCTCATGGGACGAAGCGCTCGATCTGGTCGTGGAGAAATTCAACGAGGCAGAGGCCCGCTACGGCTCTGAGGCGGTGTGGCCCTACCAGTATGCCGGCACCATGGGCCTTGTGATGCGCGATGGCATCCATCGCTTGCGTCATGCGAAGAGGTATTCCGGCTTCCATTCCACCATCTGCGTCAATCCGGCGTGGACCGGATTTGTCGCCGGCACCGGCCTGCTCGCCGGTCCCGACCCGCGCGAGATGGCGAAGTCCGATTGCGTGGTGATCTGGGGCACCAATGCGGTCAGCACCCAGGTCAACGTCATGACCCACGCCACGCGCGCGCGAAAGGATCGCGGCGCGAAGATCGTTGCGGTCGATGTCTACATGAACGGCACCATGGAGCAGGCGGACCTCGCCGTGCTGCTGCGGCCCGGCACCGACGGCGCACTGGCCTGCGCGGTCATGCATTGCCTGTTTCGCGACGGCAAGGCGGATCGGGATTTTCTCGCGCAGCATACCGATGCGCCGGATGAGCTTGAGCAGCATCTGCGCAGCCGCAGCCCGGAATGGGCTGCAAAGATCACCGGCTGCTCGGTGGAGACCATCGAAGAGTTCGCGGCATTGGTGGGCAACACGCCGCGCACTTATTTCCGGCTCGGCTACGGTTTCTCGCGCTCCCGCAACGGCGCGGCCAACATGCATGCGGCAAGTTGCATCGCTGCGGTCAGCGGTGCATGGCGGTATGAAGGCGGCGGCGCATTCCACAACAACGGCGCGATCTTTCACTGGGACCGCTCGCTGATCGAAGGAACCGACATGATCGATCCTTCGATTCGCATGCTGGACCAGTCGCGCATCGGCGCGATCCTGTGCGGCGACGCGGACGCGCTGTTCAACGGCCCGCCGGTGACGGCGATGCTGATCCAGAACACCAACCCGGTCACAGTCGCGCCGGACCAGACTCGCGTCAAGCAGGGCTTCGCGCGCGACGACCTGTTCGTCTGCGTGCACGAGCAGTTCATGACCGAGACAGCGAAAGCCGCTGATCTCGTGCTGCCGGCCACGATGTTCATGGAGCACGACGATGTCTATCAGGGCGGCGGGCAACAACACATCCTGCTCGGCCCGAAACTGATCGAGCCTCCCGGTGAGTGCCGCTCAAACCATGATGTGATCGTCGGCCTT